>NZ_JBBCIR010000076.1:0-48377 GCF_037189885.1 Paludisphaera sp. | reverse complement strand
GGCCGGCCGCGCGGCCGGCCCCGCGAACGACGCGGCCATGGTCGAATATCGCCGACCGCCTCCGCGGTCTTCCCGAGGGAGCCAAGGGCATCTCATGAATCACTACTACATTTCCGCCGCGCGGGGCAGCGATTCGGCCGGGGACGGCTCCGCGACGAGCCCGTGGAAGACGATCGGCAAGGCGATCGGGCCGGGGCCGGCCGCCGCGCTGGGGGCCGACGGCGCCCGAGTCTTCATCGAGCCGGGGACCTACCGCGAGGCCGTCGCCCTCGCGCTGACGCCCACGGCCGGGGCCCCGCTTGAGATCGTCGGCGACTGCGACGGGGCGGGATTCCTCGCGGGGGGCCGCGCGGAGCCGATGACGGGGGTGGTCGACTGGTCCGCGTGGGCCGACGACTTCACCCCGTCGACGACGACGCCGTGCCTGAACGTCTCCGGCAAGGGTCACGTCACGCTGCGGGGGCTCAAGATGCACGGCGGGAACTACACCGCCTCGTGCCTGTACCTGAACGGGGCCTGCCCCTCCTGGATCCTCCGCGACGTGATCTTTGTCGCCTACCCGAACAAGTACGCCGTGCTGGCGACCCCGCCGGGGGGTGCCCCCGTGCCGCTACTCGTCGACGGCTGCGACTTCCATAGCCCCGGCTCGACCGGCGTCCAGGTCAACGTGGACCGGAGCGCCTCCGAGTATCCGCTGGGCCACGTCTACCGGAACTGCCGCTTCAACGGCGTCAACGGCGTCGTCTTCTCGCTCAGCGGGACCGGGTTGAACATCGCGACGGGCATCACGATCGAGCACTGCTCGTTCCTGGCGACCACGACGGCGATCACCGTCTACAACAACGCCGGCGGCATGGCGACCGTCGAGCCGCTCGTCGTCCGGGGGTGCCTGTTCGTCTCGACGTATGGGATCCTGGCCGGGAACGTCGCGAACGTAGCCGAGGACTGGAACGACTTCTGTTGCACGGTCCCCCGGACGAACACGGCGGCGGGGGCGAACTCGCGATCGCCGGTGCGCCCCGCGGTGGAGCGGGAGGACGGCCGGCTCGTCGGCGTCCCGCTTCGGCCGATGGGGACGCCGACGCCCGGTTCGCCCCTGGCCGGCCGCGTCGGCTCGGGTCCGTACCCGGCGCGGGACTTCACGGGCCGCGCCCGGCCCGAGGGCCTGGGCTCCGCGCTCCCGGCGACGGGGGCGCTGGAACGCCACGACACCGGCGAACCCGACGTGGCCCACGCCGATGCGGGATCGTCGGGATGCCTCGCGCTCAGGGGGCCGGCTTCCCTGGAGCGGCCGATCCTGGTCGACGCGACTACGACGACGATCTCGGTCAAGGTCCGGTGGGACGGCAATCACGGCGACACGAAGAAGCCCCGGGCGGTCCTCCTTGCCAACCCGGAGATCGGCGTGGCCGCCGACCAGATGCTGATCGCGACCTCGACGGGCGGCTCGGGCTCGACGCCCAACGCCTACGAGACCCTGACGTTCGCCCCCGTGACGCCGACGAGGGCCGGGGCGCTGATGCTGAGGCTGGCGTCGCGATCGACGACGGGCCACGGCGTGGCCTACTTCGATTCGATCGTCGTCTCATGAGGCCTCTCGCATGCCGCGACACTTCGACCACTGGTTCCGGGGCGCGTCGGTCGAGGCGGCCTCCCGGGCCTCCACCTCGACGCCGTGGGGGCCTCGAGGCGCGTTGACCATGCCCGTGATCCGGGGGAACCCGACCCCAGCCGCCGCGATGGGCGGCCGCCTCGAGACCGGGGGGTCCTATCCGTCCGGGGTCTCCGCCCTCGGCGAAGCCCGTGGGGGGACGGCCCTGGGCGGCGTGGCCTCCGACAGCATGGGGATCGCTCCCATCGCCACGGTCACCGTCGAACTGGTCGCGGCGGCCGACCTCTCGGCTTCGGTCGCGTTCAGCGCCCAGGGCGGATTCTCGGCCTCCGGCGACCACGAGCTCTCCGTGACGGTCGACGCCGCCGTCGAAGGTGGGATCGAACTCGCGGCGTCCGCCGACCTCCGGCGGACGCTGGAGCCGACGACGAGTATCGCCTGGTCGTCGGAGGGCAGTACCCTGGTTACGTCCGGCGTCGCCGAGAGATCCTCCGGCGGCGTCTCGGCCCTCCTTGGAGCGGCCACGGTCCAGGTCGTCGACCGCGTGGGTTCGGGAGGATTGTCGACGGGCGGCACCACCTCGATCCTCTCGGCCCCGCCCGGCGGCTCGTTCAAATACTGGAGACGCGGCGGGGTGATCGGTGAAATCGGCCCCCGCCGAGGCGACTTCGCGCACCGCTATCGCGGTTGGTCCGGAGTCGAGTCGTCGGGCCGGCCGGGAGGGCAGGATTCCGTGGTGCCCGCGGGGGCGGGCGCTCATCTCGGCGGCACGGCCGGAGCGAGTGTCGGCCACGACGCGGGCGCTGGGACGAATGCTCATCTCGGCGGCACGGCCGGAGTGGCGGTCGGCCACGACACGGGCATGGGGGCGGGCGCTCATCTCGGCGGCACGGCCGGAGCGGGTGTCGGCCACGACGCGGGCGCGGCCGTCGCCCGTGGTTGGGCAGCCGGCGGGATCGCCGCGGAAATCAAGTCGACCGCGGTGATCGCGAGCGGAGGGATCGCCCTCGGCGGAGCCGGCCGCTCCGCCAACACCGGGATCGTCTATCGCATCTACTCCAACGGAGGCCACGGGCCGATCGACTATGACTCGCCGCTCGCGGAGGCGCCCGGGCTGGAATGGACCAGCCAGGCCTTGCCGGCCGGGTCGTCCTTCCGATTCGCGGTGCGAGCGCACGACCCCGTCACCGGCCTCCAGGACGGGAACCTCGACGCGACGGCCTCCCTGGTCATCGACGCGCAAGGGCGGGACGCGACGCGAGTCCCCCGCCCGCCCATGGGGCTCCGCGTCGTGGACAGGGGCGGGGGCCGGGTCCGCCTGGAGTGGGCGGTCGCCGACGCGACGCCGTCCGGCCGCGCGACCCACTTCCACGTCTACCTCCGCGAGGGCGCCGTCACGGACTTCACGTCCCCGATCCTGGTCCCCGCGTCGTCCTGGCGCGGCGACGTGGCCTCGACCGAGGTCCACGGCCTCCTGGAAGGGAGGCGTTACGCCGCGATCGTCCGGGCGGCGAACGCCCACGGCGAGGACGGCAACGTCAACTCGATTTACTTCACCGCCGACCACACCCCGCCCGCTCGCGTGGACGGCCTCTCCGCATCGCTTCCCCCCACCACCACCGCCTGAACGGCCCTTCGCGGTCGGCTCGGCTCCATGGCTCCGCTCAAGCGAGCCGGGCCACCTCTTTCAACGCGGTTCCCCCAGGAGGTCGCATGGCCGTTACGCTCAAGAATTCGGGTCGACTCGTGGCGACGACCGCCAACACGCCGTTCAACAACGGCAAGTTCACGTTGTCGTTCTACTTCCGGGTGAACTCGTCCGTCACCGGCCTGCACTACCTGCTCCGGGTGGGCGAGACCTGGCTGGCGGGGCTCATGGCCGCCAACGGCGTGTTCGCCCTGCGGGTCTACACGGCCAACTCGCTCAACCTCAACGGGGCGGTCGGGGTCTCCGCCGTCATGCCCAACCTCCGGCGCGACGTCGTCTACCACGCCGTCCTGGTCTACGACCCGGACGACCCCTCGCGCCGCTTCCTCGCCGTCAACACCGACAAGACCCCGCTCTCGACGTCCGGTCCGCCGCTGGTGGTGTTCAACGGCGTCCGTTACGGCGACGGGTCGACCGACGACGTCACCATCCAGGACGCGTTCTTCCTCCAGGGCCACGCGGCGTCCGACTCGGAGATCGCGACGCTCGCCGGCGACCTCGCGGCGACGCCGGCGTTCGTGGCGTCGGCCCTGGTCCCCGGCTCGCTCTCGTTCTACCACACGCTCGCCGGGGACGTCGCCGCCGAGGTCTCGGCCGGCGCCCCCGGCATCTCGTGGGCCGGGCCGCCGGCCTTCAACGCCCTCCCGAGCCCGCGACTGGCCGGCGGAATCGTCGCCTACGCCGAGCCGATGGCGAGCGACGCGACGCTGACGGTCAAGCGGGCCTTCATCGGGCCGTCCGGCAAGACGCTGACGCTCGCCGTGGGCCCCCCGTCCGGGGACGTCCTCCTGGCTCCCCGCGTGGGCTCTCTGAATGCCTTCCCGTCGATCCGCGTCGACGGCGGCCCGCCTATCGCCCTGCCGACGGCTGGGGCGTACGTCGCCACGAACGCGGACGCCCTGTTCTTCCCGCTGCCGTCCGGCATGGTCGTGTCCGAGGGCCAGAGCGTCGTCCTCGACGCCCCCGCGAACTGGTTCCCCGCCGCCGCCAGCATGGTCCCGGCGATCTCCGGCCACCCCGTCGCCAACTACGTCGGGAAGTCGATCGCCGCCGGCCTCTGGCCGGACGCGAAGCCGATCCGGGTCGGCACCCAGAACGAGGGGATCGGCCGGACCATGGCCGTCCGCCCCCACGCGAACGTCGCCAAGTTGCTCACCCGCACGGGGATGGAGCGGTGGCCCGACGGCACGTTCCGAGGGCAGATCACCGGCGTCCTCGTGAACAACGGCAGCGGCAACAGCCTCGACATCCCGGGCTACGCCGGAAGGTCGGGGCTCTGGCTCGTCCGTTGGGACGACCACGACCCCGCGAAGCCTGTGGACGTGAGCCTTTCCGACCACGGCTCCGCGATGCGTGAACTGGTCGCGTACCGCAACGACGGCGACGCGCAGGGGCGGGGCAAGGTCCGGGTGTATGACCTGGACATGGCGAGGCGGTGGAATTACACGCTGTCCTCGCCCATCGACGCGGCGGCGACGTCGATCCCCTATTCGACCGTGGACGAGATCGCGTCCTTCCAGGTCAGCCGCGTGCCGATCATCACCATCGGCGACGAGACGATCCTGGTCGGGACCAGGGATTTCGCGACGAAGCGGTTCACGGGCTGCACCCGGGGCTGGAACGGGACGACCGCGAAGTCGCACGCCGCCGGCAGACCGTTCACCGTGCATTGGGGGGCCAAGTACGCGACGATCAACATCAGCATCACGAGCGCCGACCCCGCCAACACGCACTACGCCAACCTCGAAGTCTACGAGGTCGACCCGTCGGAACTCCCGGAACTCCAGCCCGGCGAGAAGTTCGAGTACCCCGCTCGCGACCCCCTGGAAATCTCCGGCCGCTTCAAGAAGTTCGTGAAGGACGGGGTCGGCGTGCTCCGGTACATGAGCGAGACGCCGGGCATGGCGGCCGACACCGAGCACCCCGAGCAGTACGTCCGGCCCGAGGATCCCCACTACTCGGGAGCGACGTTCATCCGGAAGTATCACTTCAGGGAGGTCAGGCCGTTCAACCCGGCGGAGACCCCTTACTTCTACACGCCCACGCCCTGGCCGGCGACCGAGCGATACACGACGACCCTGGGATCGCCGATCACGACCGCCCCGCCGCCGGGGACCGTCGAGACGATCTCCCTGCCGAACGGCCGGGCGGACGGCGTCATCAAGGGACAGTCGCTGTTCGTGGGCGACGAGGTCATGCGGGTGCTCGAGGTGCCCCTGTCGGGCGGCGCCTACAAGGTCAAGCGGGGGGAAGTCGGCACGGCGACCTCGACGCACCCGGCGGGCGAGATCGAGGTGGGTTACCGCATCCCCATCACGTCGGCGGCCCAGTACATCACGCCGGCCGCGAGGCACTACTACACGGCGATCATCGACGAGAATCTGTCGTCCCCGGTGGAATTCGGGAACATCAACTACAGCAAGTGGGCCGGGTCGGACGACGCGAACCTGACGGCTCGGCTCGCGCTCACGCTGACCGCCCCACTGAACGCGACGTCCCGCGACGTCTTCGCGGCCCCGGCCGACCCGAACGATTGGGATCTCGTCGCCCGCAACCTCCGGCTCGTGATCGGGGCGGAGACTCTGGTCGTGACGGCCGTGGACCGGCCCGCCGGCAAGATCACGGTCGCGTCCCGGCCGTCCGGGGCGGCCTCGTACCCGGCGGGGACGGGGCTGCGGACCAAGGCGGCCGGGCTCCTACTCCGGTCCCCGGACGGGACCAAGAAGTCGTACAACAATCTCTTCCACACCAGCACGATCATCCTGGCGACCGGGGTCGATCGGGCCGTGATGGTGACGAGCGACGAGTCCACGGGGCTCGGGGGCGCGTCCACGGCCGCCCTCCCGCAGTTCTTCGACGCCCCGAACACCTGCAACCAGCCCGAGGAGTTCCCCCACGCCAACCACCCCTACGAGTTCACGGCCCGGGAGACGGCCGAGAGCCCGGGGGCGTGGCACTGGCTGAACGTGCCGTGGCGAGGCCCCGACGCGGCGGTGTACGAGGCGGCGAAGGCCGTCCGCGACAACCTCCCCCCCGGCCGCCCGGTTGTCTTCGAACTCGGCAACGAGCTCTGGAACTCCCGCTTCCACGCCTACGCCGGCATGTACACGATCGGCGGAGCCTGCCGCATCCCCAACGTCAAGGACATGTACATACTCCGGACGCAGTCGGCGTTCGAGGTCGCGAGGCGGTGCTTCGCCGAGGTCGGCCGCGAGGACGAAATCCTCATGTCGATCTGCTGGCAGACCAGCAACGACGTCCTGGCCGACTGCCGACGGCTCGGCGTCGAGCCCGACGTCGTCGCTCACGCCCCGTACATCATGCCGAAGTTCGAGTGGGCGGCCTACACGGCGGCGTTCGACGCGGTCGACGACGACCAGGCGTGCGACCTCTTCACGTTTTACCTGTTCCACATCAACGAGCCGGGCACCCTCCGCGGCGTCGGCGCCATCACGAAGGCGTCGCGGGAGGCCCACGAGAAGGCGACCGGCAAGCGGCCGATCTACGCCACCTACGAGGGTGGGCTGGAGCAGGTCGTCGGTCTGCCCTCGGGCGCCACCAGCGCCGACCCTCGGGCCAGGCGGACGCGGGACATCATCCACCGGCCGGCGTTCTATTTCACCGAGCTGGACTCCTACGCGGCGATGCGGGAGGTCGTGGGCGTCGACGTCTACACGCAACTCGCCCTCGGCGGGGCGGTGGGCACCAAGTTCTGGACGATGCTGTGGGGCCCCGGCCAGGAGCCGGGCCGTGGCGACGGGCGGGGCGGGGGGGTCGACAACTCCGCGTACTCGTTCTCGAACCCGACCGACCTGCTCGCGGGGGGCGGGGACGGCGTCCGCGAAAGCCTCCGCCTGCAAGCCTGGCTCGACTATCAGGCGGCGTGGCGTACCACGACCCCTCCCGGCCCCGACCCTGTCGATCCGAACCCTGACGATACGGACCCCACACCGGACCCGGACCCGGATCCCGATCCGGGCTCGGATCCAGACCCGGGGCAGGAGCCGCCCTTGACTTTCGCGAGGAAGCCATTGCCGCTCGTGTACCGTCGATTCCGGCCTCGGTTCGGGTGAGCATCATCGCCCCATCGCGAGGATGTCCGCTGACACATTCGGGCCTGCTTAGAAGAGGACGAACGGCGATGTCGACCCACCGCGAGCGCGACGTCCGCGCCGTGATCCATGAGTTGCTGGACTCCACAGGCATGTTCGACCGGGTCTACTCGGGCGCGGTGCCCGACATCGGCGGCGAACCGTCCGGGGCGTCGCGCGCGGCCTCGATCGAGCCGAGCGAAACCATCTTGGCGGGGCAGGGAGATGGCGTCGATGGGGGGGTCAGGGCGACTACCCGCGTCAGCATCGTCCTGCTCGCCCGAGACGACGACCCGACGGCCCGCGACGACGCAGTGGAGATGCTCCTGAACACCACGGCCGCCATCCTGAGCGGCCGTTCCCTCGGGGGGATCACGCTTCCCGGATCGACCAGGCTCCGTTCCTGGACATGGCGCAAGGCGATCCCGCCCGAGCGCCGCATCGAAGCGACGCTAGAGTTCCAGTACCTACTGGAAGGCTGGAACGGCTTCGACCTCTCGGAATGACACCGCTCCCATCGCAACCCTGTATCTGGCAAAGGAGACCGTTCCCATGGCCGCGACCAAGCTCCAATCGAACTGGACGGCCGTCTCGTTCGACTCGGCCCCCATCTCCCGCGTGACCCAGTTGAGCTTCACGCAGGGGGGATCGCTCACCGCTTACGCCGCGGACGGCGACCACTTTCCCACGGTGATCGTGAATACCATGAGCCGGCCCAAGGCCAGCGTCACCAGCGGCGACGCGGCGGCCCTCATGGCCATCGCCCCCGGCACGACGGGGACCTTCAGCGCGACCCACAAGGACGCCAAGGGGGAGATCGGCGGGGACATCCTCTACGTCTTGTCGAACGCCGTCGCCGAGAACGCCGAGACGTCCGGCGCCCACGGCGAGTTCGGAACCGCCACGCTGAGCCTTATGGCGTATTCCTCCGACGGGGTCACCAACCCTCTCAGCTTCACCAGGGCCTGAGCCCCCGGACGCCGGCAACCTGGAAGCATCAAGGACCTTCGCCCCATGGAATCCATGCCGATCGACGCGTTGATTGTCCCCGAGTCGTGGAAGACGGGCGGCACCCAGTTGGACCGCATCGACTCGATCCTCCGCGTGGCGGAGCCCATCCTCGGCGTCGATCGCGCGCGCGGGGGCAGGGCCTACATCCGACGCCAGCCCGGAGGCCGTCTGTTCATCACAAACGACCCGCGCGACACGATCTCCTTCCCCATCGGGCACCCGCTCGAGGGCCGTGCCCGCTACGCCTGGGTCTCCGCCCCTGATGGGTCGGAACGCGGGACCATGGTCGAGGAGGCTCGCCATGCGAGATGAGCGGGCTCTCCGCCGGCCCGAGTTCTTGCAGGGGCCGAAGGTCACGCTCGGCGATGGCGGAGACTGGTACCTGCCGAGCCCGACGGTGCGATTGTTTCCTATTCGAGGCGAGGACGGCCGGATCGCGGTCGGCGGCGGTCCCAGCTTTGGGGCCGAGTACGAGGCCATGATGGATGAGTTGGCCGATTGCGACCCCGGGGACGCCACGGCCCGACTGACCGTCCAGTTCCGCATGGCGACACTCCTACTGACCCGGAACTACGACCTGACCGATCGCGATCTCCGCGAATTGCTCGTCATTGATGTCGACGATCCGGAGTGCCGCGAACGTTGGCAAGAGATCAACCGGGCCCTGACGGGGCGATCCCCAAAAGTTTCAGCCGATGGCTCCGCTGCACCCTGATCGCGAACGGGGTCGCCCAGGACTTGCCCTGGGAGGACGCCATCGGCGTCTCGGAAATGCTGGTGGCCTTGGGCCGTGCCATCCCCCCTTCGCGATGGGTGGACGGACATGAAGCCAAGGCGCGGGAAGCCGCCCTCGAAGCCCTCTTCTGACCGACAGCGAGATTCAACCATGGGCCTCGACGCGTTCCTCATGCCCCAAGACCCCTCGCCGCCCCAGGGCTCGCGGCCGATCGGCGACCTCGGCGAGGCGCTTGCTTCGCCGCCGGTCACCCTCGACGCGCCGGCGGGAGACCCAGAGCCGTCAGGCGTCACCCCGCTGGCGTTCCCCCCGCCAGAGCCTCCGCCCCGAGACCTCGCCCAGGCACCCGTGCGAGATGCAACGGCGTCGAATGTCGCGGTCGGATTGACGCCCGGACGACTCGTTGGGGTCGCCATAGCCCCACCCGAGATCGAGCCGAAACGGGGAACGGCCGATACGCCTACGCCAGAGCAGGCTCCCATCGACCGCCTAGGCCTCCGATACAGCCAACCGGCCCCCACGCCCCCTGAGGTCGCGGAGAAGCTCGGGGGGTTCCTCGCGATGGTCGGCGATCCCGCGGGGCTTCTCGGCGACGACATCGATCGGATCGAGGAAGACCTCATGTCGACAGCTCCCATCGTGGAACTCGACTGGGGTTCGGATGTTCCTACGATGCCGCGCACGGCCGATCACGACCGGGGACGGGGCCCCCTCCCCACCCATTCCCACGGCCCGCCGCATCGCTGGGAAGGTGCCTCCACCACGCCGTCGTTCGCGAGGCGGTCCCCCGACTGGGACGGATCCGGCCCCGATCTTGGGGGCGATGGCGAACGAATCGAGGAGCGCCTTTCCCAGGTTGCCGCCCGACTGGAACAGGCCGTCGAGCGTCTCGTCTCCCCGACGCTCTCCCTCGGGCGAGGCCCCAGGCCTTTCCGCGGCCGGCTCGACGGCTGATCCCGAACGAGGTACCCAATGGTCACATACAACGGCGAGAACATTTTCGGATCGGCGGTGCAGTTCCAGCACGTCGCGAAACCGAGGGCGCAACAGACTGTCGCCTTCTTCGGCGTCAGCGGGATTCAGGTACTGGACGGCGGCGGACGAGGGAGGATCTTCCTCATCCGCGGCGTCCTCACCGCGCCCTCCCTCGCGGCCCTGGGGGCGGCGGAGGGGAGGTTCCACGACTACGCCGATGGGGTCGCCCGCGTCCTCGTCGACAATCGGGGGAGGGCCTGGCCGAACGTCGTCTTCAAGGGAGAACTCGTCCCGGACGCCCGAGGCGCGATCTCCACGGGCTCCGGATGGGCCCTGCCTTACCGGGCCGCATTCCACGGACTCACATAATTCGACATGTCATCCCTATGAGTGCCCCGCCATGCCATTCGAGCAGACCTCGATCGTCGAGGTGAAGCCGCCGACGTGGGACGGCGCGACGCTGCATCTGTCATGGGTATCGACCGCCCCCGCCGGCACGACCTTCCAGGTCTACGTCGGACGGCGACTCGCCTGGTATGGAACGAGTCGGTGGGTCGCCTTGACGATGCCGGATTCCCGGGTGCGAATCGACGTCGGCACTGTAGGCGCCGGCGAGGCGACCGCCGACTTCTCCGCGTCACTCCCGCCCGCCCCCGGCGACCGTGTCGCCCTGTCGTGGCTCGGCGGCTCCTACCTCGACCCGTCCGGCCGCGACGATGTCGCCGGCTTCCTCGTCTTCGGTTCTCGACGGGCGGGGTGGGACGTCGACTATACCGAACCCCTGGCCGAGATCGCCGCCTATCCCGGCGGGGCGCCGATCGACGGATTCGGGATCGGAGGGTTCGGGCAGGGGGGGTACGGCCGAGCGGCGTCCACGTACCGTTGGACCAGCGCCGCCCTCGGATCCGGAACATGGACCTTCGCGGTTGTCTCGTTCGACCGGGCGGGGAATCAGGGGACCAAGGCGATCATGACGACGAATATCGTCGCCCCCCCCCGACCCCCGGCGGCGGATTCGGATGGTTATCGTCTACGCTGTATCTACGATCCCGCGACGCGCAAGGCGACCCTCTCCTGGAACCCCAGCCCCATCTAACGAAGGGATCAGCCCTCCAATGGCCACGACTTACACCACGAGAGCGAAGCTCGCGAAGCCAGGGCCGGCCGAGCGGGAGTGGAACGTCCCGCTGAATGCCAACGCCGACGCCCTCGACGCCCTGGCGCCGATCGGGGGGCTCTGCGTCACGACCGCCGAGTCTCCCAGCACCTCGACGAGGGTCCAGGCTGCCCCGGGTCGATTCCAGCGCGGCGACGGCACCGTGGTGGTTTTCGCCGGCGCGACATCGATCGTGCTCGTCGCCGAATCCACCTCATATATCCACCTGACCGACGACGGCGAGATAGCCGTATCGACCTCGGGGTTCCCCACGTCATCCCACGTTCCGCTCGCGATCGCCGTCACCGATTCATCGAGCGTCGCGAGCATCACGGACCTCCGGATCGTCTGCGCAACCGTCGGGAGTAATTCCAGGCCTTTCCTCACGCCCTCCGGCGGGACCATGAACGACGGTGCCTCCCTGGCGGCCGGGTCCGCTTCCGGGTTCAAGATCGGAACCTCTGCGACCCAAAAGCTCGGGTTCTGGGGGGCGCCCCCCGTCGCACGACCGGGGATGTACTCGCAAGAATACACGGCGGCCTCCAGAAACCTGATGGCCTACGCTCCGGCAGTCAGGACGGCCGCGTTCGCGGGAATTGGCTCGGGCCAGGGGGGCTCCCCCTACGCCCAGGCCAGCGACCTGAACAGCCTCAGAGTTTCATATGAAAATCTGAGGATATTCTCCGAAAACACGACTCAGTTGCTCAACGCGTTGATCAACGATTTGAAGGCGATGGGCCTGCTCGGCTGACCGCCGCGAGAGGACGCACGGCATGCCTGCAAGTTTCGATTTCGATCCATTCAGGGCACCGCTAACGAGGCCGGCCACGGCCATCCGCGTCTGCCGCCATGATCCACAGGCCGAGGGCGGGGCCGCCTTCGAAGTGCTCCCGAACGTGATCTGCGAACGGATCCGGCACGCCGAGGGGCCCGAGCCGCCCGCGGCCTGGTTCCGCTACGTCCTCGACGACGCCTCCCCCGCCGAGCCGACGCCGTTCGACTTCGGGCGCCTCTGGCCTCAAGACGCCACGGGCCCCTACGTCGTCAAAAACGACGACCGCCTCGTGGTCTTGGCCGCCGGCCCCCATGGCGAATCCAAGGTTCTCTTCGACGGATTTGCGCAGGCGCCTCAGATCGACCTGGAGCCGCACTCCCAGCGGGTTTCCTTCCTCGCGGTGGGAGTCGCGACCCGGTGTTGGGATGACCCGATCGGCGGGCGTCTCCAGCGCCACGCCGACGCCCCGTGGGACGGCGAGACGATCCTCGTGCACCTTCCCGCCCGCTTTAACCCGGACGGTAAGCCGAACTGTACCCCTGACGGCGCCGACGTCGAGCCATCCGAGGCATCGACTCGTTATCCCGTGTTCCTCGATCCGGACCTGGACCGCGATCCCGACCCGAGGACCTACTGGACGCTCGGGAAATTCGCCCGATACATCCTCTCGGTCCATAACGACCAGGCCTTCGTAAGGAATCCCGACTTTGATCGTCTGGACGCTCTGCTCCAGTCGAGGGGGCCGGCCCCGGGCGCGAATCCCATCGGACGAGGCACGGCCGCGGACGTCGTCATCCGCGACTACGACGCCACGAACAAGCCCTGGCCCGAAGCCCTGGCGGAGCAGCTCGAATTCGCGGGCTTCGGCATGCGATTCGTCACGACCGAGGAAGCGGACGGCTCGCCTCGCCACGAGGTCGAAGTGTATCGCAAGGACGCGGATGCGGGAGGTCCACTCCGAGACCTCTTGCTGTCGGGGGCGGGATCGGAACTCGATCCCGCGCGCTGCAACGTCTCCGCCTTGCACCTTCGCCGAGACTCTCGCTCGATCGTGAACGCCGTCACGGTCGAGACGGCCCAGCGGCGCGTCGAGGCCTCGCTCGTGCTGGCTCCCGGATTCATCCCCAAGGCGGGCGATGAATCGGCGGCTCAACGGGTGCGATTCCTCCGATCCAACCTCGCCGCGGCCGACGGAGTGGACCGCCGAAAGTATCGATACTACGTCGCAGACGAAGCCGGCGACGGCCACTGGGAGGCCTCCACCTCCTCCTGGTCGGACACGGCGCTGGATCTCGCCCCTCTGTTCCCTGACGACGAGGAGGGTAACCCCACCTACGTCAAACGACTGCGGCCCGGATCGACCACCCTGGCGACTCGCGACGCGGAGGGTCGCCCTCTTCGGGCCCAGCTCGCCTTGTCCCGCGACTACACTGGACCGGTGCCGGGCGTGTGGGACGGGTCCGGCCACTGGCAGCCAATCGAGGGGGGATGGCAACTCCTGGAGGACCGGCTGGGGATCCAAGTCGTGGCCGAGGACCCGGAAGCTTGGGGCATCGGCGAGTACACCGGAAGCGTCCCGCAAGAGCCCAGCAAGACCCTACGCGGCGTGACCAGTCAGGCCAACCCATCAGGATCTAATACTCGATTCGTGCTCCGCCTGACCACGGTGATCGAGGACGACCTGATGCTCCCCGCCGCGGTTGACTCGCGACCGGCGTCGCCGACCTCCTACACGCGCAGGCGAAGGGTCGACGCCCGCGACCACTTCGCCCTCGAGACGATCGCCGCCGGCTCTCTCCACAACCCCGGCACCGAGCCGAAGACGGCGCGGGACGATACGGAACGGGCCGTCGCCTGGGCGAGACAACTCCGCGCGGCCCATGAGCTGCCGCCCACGGTGGGTTGGGCGACCCTCCCAGGACTCGTCACCGCCTATCGGGTCGGAGACCGCGTGGCCCGGATCGACGGGCGTGACGTCGCCCTCCAGACCAACATCGGAGAAGCTCAGGGGGAAGCCCCGGCATACCCCACGATCTCGGCCGTCTCATGGGAATTTCACGA
The DNA here is from genome assembly GCF_037189885.1 of Paludisphaera sp. Lineage (NCBI taxonomy): Bacteria > Pseudomonadati > Planctomycetota > Planctomycetia > Isosphaerales > Isosphaeraceae > Paludisphaera > Paludisphaera sp. The sequence continues at coordinate 34,252 of NZ_JBBCIR010000076.1, read as the reverse complement.
CGATCGCCAGGCGACCACCGTCGAGCTTTCCAACGCCGACGTCGAGCGGAACGCCTGACTCGCATGCTCAGGGAGCATTGATCCGATGACCGATGCACGCGTCATGCGCGACCGGCAGGCGAGTGTCGCCTCCGCCGCCCGACGTCTGGACGACGCGAGCGGCCAGCACTCGGGAGCGGCGCTGGTCCAGACCAAGGCCGTGGGGGCGTACCCCGCGGCCGCCTCCGCCTACTATGCCTGCACTCCCCTGCGGATCGATGGGCCCGAGACCGAGGGGGCCGCCGTAACATTCACCGGCGACCCCTCGCGCATCATCATGGCCCTCAACCTCGGGTCTAGGATCCCGCCGGTCGGAACGAGACTCATCATCCATTCCAGCGGCGGGCGATGGGCCTTCCGCTACGATGGTTGATCCGGCGGGCGCGCCACATCCCCCACGTGGTCTCAGCGGGTGAACCATGCCGTATGACCCTATTCGCACCCTGCGGCTTCGATGGGACGAACGCCAGGAGAGCGGATCCTGGAATGGTCCCGGTCGCTCCCCCGGACTCGACCCCGCCCCGGATACCGGCCCCCCTCGATTCATCGGACGCGTTCGAAATTCCGGTTCAATGCCGACCGTGACCGACAAGGTCTTCCTCGTCAGTCCCGTGAGCCTCGACGGCCCCGAGACCGAGGGGTCTAAGGCGGGAGTCTGGGCGGATCCGTCGCGCTCCATCCCTGTCGTCGTCGTGGGGTCGGTCACCCCCAGGGCCGGAGAACTCCTCACCGTCCACGCATCGGGCGGGCGATGGATATCGGAGTTCGGTGGTCGGCCGGCAAGCCTACCTTGCGGCGACTGTGGCATACCCCGCGGGGATTTGACCCTGACTCTGACAAACACATTGTTAGGGACGCATTCGGTCTCGCTGCACTTCAATGGTGTCGACGAATGGACGACGGGGTGCGTCAACCAGGTCACCTTCCGCCTGAGCTGCGGCTCCGGCGTCGGGATCTTCTCCGCGAGCCATTTCGCGGGAGCGCCGTGCCCGACCGGCCGACCTGTCACCTGTGCCAGTTCCGGGGCGTCGCCTGTGAGCCTTCCCCTAACGATCCAGTCGTGCGACCCTTTCCTCCTGCAATACACGACATCCTCCTGTCCGGCGTTGTCGAGCCAGGGCTACACGAAGTTCACCATCACGCGGTAGCTCACGATTGGGGTTGCTCGCGCCCGGTCAGGGCCTATAGTCTCGGCTTCGCCCTCGGGAAGCTTGCGTCTCGCGGGCTCGTCCGCAGCCACCTCTCGCGAGGTCCATGATCGATCAGCCACCGCGGGCCCGCAGCCATGATCAGCGTAGTCGTCCCGCTGTACAACGAAGAGGAGAACCTCCACGAGTTGTACCGCCGCCTCAAGTCGTCCCTCTCCGGGACCGGGCTGGATTACGAGATCATCCTCGTCGACGACGGCGCGCGCGACGGGACCCCATCGCGGATCGACGAGTTGGCGGATCGAGACCGACGGGTCGTCGCGCTGCACCTCAGCCGCAATTTCGGGCATCAGGCCGCGGTTTCCGCCGGCTTGGACCATGCCCGGGGAGGAGGGGTCGTCGTCATCGACGGCGACCTGCAGGATCCGCCCGAACTAATCCCGGCGATGATCGACAAATGGCGCCAGGGCCACGAGGTCGTCTACGCCGTGCGACGTCGCCGCGAAGAGGCCTGGCCGAAGCGGCTCGGCTACTTCGCGTTTTATCGGATCCTGAGCGCGATCAGCGACATGGACATCCCGCTCGATAGCGGCGACTTCTGCCTGATGGACCGCAAGGTCGTGGACGTCCTCGTCCATCTGCCGGAGAGGATGCGTTTCATCCGCGGGTTGAGATCGTTCGTGGGCTTCGATCAGGTTGGCCTCGAATACGACCGCCCCGCGCGCGGGGCGGGGACGCCGAAATACACCCTCGGCCGCCTGATCGCGCTGGCCATCGACGGTCTCATCAGCTTCAGCGGCCGACCCCTCCGCCTCGCCACTTACCTGGGATTGGCCGCCGTCGGAGTGGCGACCGGGCTCTCGATTTGGATCTTCCACGACGCGCTCGCCCACGGCAAATCCCCGGCGGGCTGGGCCAGCGGCGCGGTCATCGTCCTCTTCATGGGCTCGGTCCAATTATTGAGCCTTGGGATCATCGGCGAGTACATCCGACTGATCTTCCTCGAAGTCAAGCGGCGGCCCACCTACATCCTCCGCGACCGACCTTCTCGCGCCGAGGCCGACCGCGAAGCCGATCGGCCCTGACACGCCGATTGCCATAGCCACACTTCAATATGCACACCCATGAAATTAGCGGTAGCCGATGCCCCGGCTGCCCGCTCGCCATCGGTTCGCGCTGCGCGGGGGTCGACCTCCCCAGGCTCTGCCAGCTTGTCGACCCCGGCCATCCGTCGTTCGACCCGTCCTACCTGCCGGCCCTCTCGATCGACGCCGACGCGACTCCGTTAACACCCCGACGCCCTCTATCGGATTCCCTTAGGTTGCTCCGAGCGGCGCGCGCCTGCTCCCACCGGTCGGGGCGTCCGGCATGCGGATGCACTGGAGGGGCCGAATGCGGTCTAGGCCGGGGTATCAATAGCTTCGTCAGCCTGTCGGACTGCTTCGAATGCCTATCCGACGAACCAGGTGCCACGTCCGATTGAGGCGGATCCTCTCCTGATGTCGCCGGATGACCCGCTCCCGACTCGACCTGGCGGCGAGCCTCGCTCGTGACCGCGTAAGACGCCCCGTCAGGTCGAACCGAACGACCGGTCTCGATTTCAAGCGCGTCATGACCCTCCGGCGCGTATCTCTCCCCGATCCTTCGGCCAATCCGTGTGCCCTACCTGCCCTCGAGCGGACTAGGTCGCGCGTTGGTGAATACTTCGCAATCTGCCTTCCGCCACCGGGACGTAGTCAGCGAAACGCTCTCCGTAAGACGGGACGCCCCCGCGCCGTCGCGGTCCGCCCAGACGGGGTCGGGGACCGATCCATGCGCATTTGCAGAAGCCAACGGAAATCCTGAAATCAGGGATTGGGTGCCGTGGATCATCCCATCGTACATGCGGGGAGGCACAGGAGGCAGACGACTCACACGGGTCACCCACGCATCCCCAAGCCATTCCCAAGCGACGCCAGCAGCCATCGCAACAGGACACCAAGATGAGCCGATTCTTCGAATTTTCGCTCTCCTCCGGCCTCGAAGGGCTCGAACAGCGGTTGAGCCTCAGCGGCCTCGTCGGGGCCATGAAGGCGGGCACCGTGCTCAGGCCGGTCGTCGTGATCGAGGACGACGATGAGCCGCCGTTCGTCCCCGATCCGGAGCCCGTGATCCCGGTCTACCCGACCCCCGATGTCGAGCCCGATCCGGGCGACTTCCCGGGCTTCCCGCCCCCGCCGGTCTTCCCGACCCCTCCGCTCGGCGGCCCGATCGGTCCCGCCTGATGCATGGCCCGGCCACGTCGCGTCCCATGGCCGCTTCGCCTCGCCGCGGGGCACCCACTCGGCGTTCTCCGGACCTCATGCGAAGGAAGCAGCATCACCCCCATCCCGCGAGACCGAGCACCATGGCCAACTTCACGTTATTCCGGCGATGGCGGACCGGGATCCTCGCCCGAGTCCAGGCCGAGACTCCTGCCCGGGCGATCGAGCTGATCGTCGAAGCTCGCGGATCGCTCGCTTACGCCGACCTCAACGGCCTCGACGCTCCCCGATGCTTCCTGCCCAGCGCCGACCTTCGCGGGGCGGCCCTCGAAGGGGCGAGCCTGTCCGGCTCCTACTTCGGTCGAGCCGACCTCCGCTCGGCCTCGCTGGTGGGGGCCGACCTCCGATCGTCGACGCTGATCGAGGCCGATCTGCGAGGGGCGGACCTCCGCCGGGCCGACCTCCGCCGGGCCGACCTCCGTGGGGCCGACTTCACGGGCGCCGATCTACGCGATGCCTGCGCCACCGGTGCCCAACTCGACGGTGCCCGGCTCGATTGGCGTGGCTCCGCGTTCGCCCTCGAGTTGCTCAGGCGGCAGGCCTGGAATCAGCCCGGTGCCCATGGCCTAATCGCCGAGATCGCGCTGACTCCCGACGTGCGACCTTACGCCTGGCTCGCCGCGGCAGCCCGCCGCCCTGATCTGATCGGCTGGGTGATCTCCGTCGTCCGCCCCGCCATCCAACCGGGAGACGGCGCTTCGGAACTTCTTGGTCGACTGGCGGCGGACGCGGTCGAGGTGGAGAGCCCGCCGTGCGACCCGACCTCCGGGACAACCTCCGACAACTTCTACTGGACGCGATCCGTACACGCTCGCGGCGCCTTGCGTCGGAAATCCATCTAGCCGCGCCCCGAAACGAGTAGACCCGACCACGTCCCATGCATCTGGAGTCGACGATGACCCCCGCTCGCACGCACGCCGTCCGACGACGCCCGACGATCGCCTCCTCCTCGCGCGACATGGCGATGCTGCGTGTCGCTCCGGTCGATTCCATCTCCCTGCCGAGGGCCCACGCCGCCCATCGGCAGGCGAGCGGGGCCTTCCGCCTCCACGACCGCCCCAGCGGCGAGGACGTGCTCGTCTACACCCCGATGTTCCGGTCGCAGTTCGAGTCGGGCCATCGCGCCGGACGCTGGTACGTCCGGCCGGTGACGAGCGTCGGCGGCTCGCCCCACAGCATCCCTTTCGCCTCCGCGAAGGAAGCCATCGACGCCGTCGGCCGCGACGCATGGCGGCTCCGGGTCTTCAGGGACGATAGGGTCGCCCGTCGCCAGCGGCCTCGCCTCCGGGTCATCTGGGCCTCCCTCGACTCCCAGGACTGAAGTCGAAACGTTTCCCCGCAGATTCGGAGCGCCGGCCACCATGATCGACCGCATCGCCGAGACTGACACCCGCGGCACTTCCCGCCCGAGCCACAAGAAGGACCAGGCCTCCCCGCTCACCGCGGAGCGCGAGCGTTACCTCGCGGCCAGGATCAAGGAGGGCGACGGCGAGGCGCGCGAGGAACTAATTCTCGCGAACCTACCGCTGGTCCGACGCATCGCCTCGGCCTTTCGCGGGCACAATCGCGTGGTCGACCTCAACGACCTGATCCAGGAAGGGACCATGGGGCTCCTCAGGGCCGCGAGCGATTTCGATCCCGAGACCCACGGGAATCGTTTCGTCAACTACGCGGCCTGTTGGATTCGGTATACCATCCGGCGAGTCCTGGCCGAACAGACGACCACCATTCGATACCCCTACTATCTCACCCTGCTTCGACGACGATTCGAGAAGGCCCGGGAGCAGCTCATCGCTGCCGGCGACGCGAGCATCGGCGCGGACGGGTCCACGGACGAGGACTTTGAAGCGGTGGCCGAGCGCACGGGCCTCGAAGGACGGGGGCTCAAGCTCCTTCGAGACATGCGCGGAGAGCTTCAACCCCGCGCAATCGCTTCGATCAGCGAGCCGGCCTGCGACGCCGCCCTGGCTCAACTGTCTCCCCCCCAGGAGCCCCTGGAGATCGCCGAATCGATGGAGCGACTGTACGCGGCGATGCGACGATTGACGTTGATCGAGGCCTGGCTCGTGAGGCGTCGCTACCGGCTCGACGAGTCCTTCGCGAAGTCGGCGACCAGCCCCGCCCGGTCTCGCCGCGGGGCGGATGTCCCTGCCAGGGTCTCCACGAGGGGCGAGGGCTGGAGGACCTTCCGGGAACTGTCCGCCGAGATCGGCATGCCGATCCATCAACTGAGGTCGATCGAACGCGCCGCTCTCGCGAAGCTTCAGGCGATCCTCGAGCCCGGATCAGGCGACGAATCCAATCGCGCGAGGCCGAGCGATCGCCCCACCATCGGCTTGCGGAAGTCGGCCTGATCCCCGAGCCAACAGAGACGGCCCCAGGGGCGGCCGGCGTGCTCGGCCTGATCGCCAGTGAATCCCGTCTGCTCGTCGCGGCCCTTCCCGATCGATTCATCACACCGGCCCCGCCGGCGCGTCTCATCCGAGACGCGCCGGCGGGGCCGCTTGCCGTTTCGAACGTGGAAACTTGCGACGCATGGCCGGTGGCCGGGGAGTTCTGGGCTGGGGGAGAATATCGACGAATCCTTGTCGGTGCACCGTCCAAAGGACACCCGAGATCGTTCGCTCGGTCAGGCGTTCATCGGGTCGCGAGCTCCTCGAAGGGCAGCGGAAAGGCGTCCCATAGCGGTGGCCGAGACGGCCAGCATCAGCGCATACACGGCGGCGGCGAACCAGTAGGGGGCCGAAGGGGAGACCCGATCCAGCAGTACGTTCGCCAGCATATAGCTGACGATCCTGGCCAAGGTTTGGATCGAAGCCAACGTGCCGAACACCGCCCCTTGTTCCCCACTGGGCGTGATGCGCGAGACCAGCCCGGTGATCGCTGGCGTGAGCAGCCCCGACCCGGCAGAGGCCAGGATGATCGCCACGGCGAGCGGGACGACGCTCGCCCCGGAGAGTGACGCCGCGATCACGAATCCGATACCCGCCAGGATGCCGCCGGCCAAGATCAGCCGCGCTTCCCCGAACCGGGGGACCAGCGAACGGATGAGCCCCCCCTGGACGACCGCGGAAACCAGCCCCGCCGCGGCGAACGCGTACGCCGCGTTTCGCTCCGGCCAGCCCATCCTACGCTGGAGATACACCGCGAACGTCCCTTCGAAAGCCGCCCACGCCAGGATCGACAGGAACGCGAGCAACGCTAGCACGCCCACCCCCTTCAACCGGAAGAGGTCCAGGAGCCCGCGCCACGACACGACCCTCGCCCTGGACTTCGGCTCGCTCCCTGCGGAGAGGCTCTCCGGGAGCCGGGCGATCACGAGGGCAAGGGCCACCGTCGAGAACCCCGCGGCGGCCAGGAACGGGATGCGTAGCGACCAGTCCGGCGAGACCGGCAGGTCGACGAGCAGACCCCCGACCAACGGCCCGAGGACGAACCCCAGACCGAACGCCATGCCGATCATGCCCATCCCCCGGGCACGGTCCTCCGGCTTCGTCACGTCGGCGACGTAAGCCTGGGCCACCATGATGTTCCCGCCGGAGAACCCGTCGAGCATCCTGCCCAGCAGCAGGGTGGGAAAGTCGTTGGCCAGCCCCATGATCACGAACGAGAGCGCGGTGCCCGCCTGGCTGAAGACCAGCACCGGCCGACGCCCATAGCGATCGCTCAGCCTTCCGAGTATTGGCCCGGCCACGAGCTGACAGATCGGGAAAGCCGCGAAAAGCAACCCAAGCTGCCAGCCGTCGAGCTTGAACCGGTCGCCCAGGAACCCCAGCAGGGGCATCACCAGCGAGAAGCCCATCAGGTCGATCAGGACGATCAGGACCACCAGCCCCAGCGCGGACCGCGGGGGCCTCGCGGCCGGCCCTCGCGGGGCGACATTCCCGATCACATCTCCGTTCATCTTCATGCGAATCCTGCTCACGACGATGTTGCTTCATCCGCCGACGACTCGTCGCCTCTCGACGCCCGGGCGCGGCCGGCCTGGGCGTTCAACTCGGCGAGCAGCCGCTGGTGCGCCACGACGACGGCATACTCGACGACGAACGCCACCGCGTTGAACCCCAGCGCGAACGACGCCCCGGCCAGGTGCAGCGGCGCGTAGGCCGCCCCCCGAGTGTCCGCGGCCGCGCCCGCCCAGGCCGCGATCGCGACCGTCGCCGCGCCGCCCATGATGAACCGGCTAACGCGTCCCTTGTTCCGCCTCGCCTGCCCGACCAGCCAATCCGGCAGGTCGTAGGCCAGCGACGCCTCCTTCACCCACCGCGTCGTGGCGATGAAGTAGGTATAGACCATCGAGTGGATCACCAGCAACGCCAACACCGTGAACAGCGACGCCACGAGGTGTACGCCGCCCCACGCCCCGACCCTGCCGCCGGGCAGGGTTGACGCCGCTATCCCCGTCGCGAAAGCCGCCGAAAGCAGCGAGACCCCCGTGACCGCCAGCACCAGATAGAGACGAATCATCCGAGCCCAATCAATCCTACCTTCGATTCACCGCCGGGGTATCCGCCCGCGAGAGTACCACACTATCGGGTCGCCCGCCCACCATGCAACCGATCCGGCCCTCTCGCCCGGCGACTGGCCCCGTGGCCGGCGCCGAGATTGCTAGAGACGCCTTCCATGAGCATGACTCCCACCGCCCGCCCTTCGCGCCTGTGCCCCGAAGCCCCGCCGCTCGAAGCGAAGGGAGCCGGGCTGCGTTACACGAGCGACGAGAGCCCGGGGATCGGACGTAGGCGGTCGGGCAAGTTGTTCCGCTACTTCGACGAGAACGGGAAGCCGATCCGGGACGAGGCGATATTATCCCGGATCAAGGCATTGGCGATCCCGCCGGCCTGGACCGAAGTCTGGATCTGCCCGTCCGAGCGCGGGCACATCCAGGCGACCGGGAGGGACGCGAAGGGACGGAAGCAGTATCGCTACCATCCTCGATGGAGGAGGCTACGCGACGACGCCAAGTACGGCCGGATGATCGCCTTCGGGCAGGCCCTACCGCGTATCCGCGAGGCGACCGACGCCGATCTACGGCTCCCGGGCATGCCGCGGCGCAAGTTGCTCGCGACCGTCGTCCAACTCCTGGAGTTGTCCCTCATCCGCGTCGGGAACGAGGAGTACGCGAGGACGAATCGGTCGTTCGGCCTGACCACGATGAGGAACCGTCACGCCACGGTCGACGGCGCGTGCATCCAGTTCCGCTTCAAGGGCAAGAGCGGCGTCAAGCATCAAATCTCAATCAAGGACCGGCGGCTAGCCCGCGTCGTCTCACGATGCCAGGAGCTGCCCGGCCAGGAGTTGTTCACTTACATCGACGACGATGGTGCCCCCCAACACCTGGACTCGGAGGACGTCAACGACTACCTCCGCGAGATCTCGGGGCGGGACTTCACCGCGAAGGACTTCCGCACCTGGGCCGGGACAGTCCTGGCCTCGATCGCCTTGCGGGAGTTCGAGAAGTTCGACAGCGAGGCGCAGGCGAAGCAAAACGTCGTGAGGGCAATCGAGCGGGTGGCCCAACGCCTGGGCAACACGCCTAGCGTCTGCCGCAAGTGCTACATCCATCCCGCCGTCGTCGACGCCTACCTCGAAGGCTCCATTCTCGAAGCCCTCCGCGCCCGCGCGGCCCGCGTGGCGTCCCGGTCGCTCGGGTCGCTCAAGCCGGAGGAGGCGGCGGTGCTGGCCCTCCTCCAGAATCGGCTCGCCCGCGAGGCGTCGGAGCCGAGGAAGGCGGGTCGAGGCTGAGCGGGACGCGAGCCGCCGGGCACGCCGGACTCCCTCGCGGAGCGCGGGCCTCCCCGGCGCCTTGCATCCCTCTGGCTCGCCGGCCTTTAATAGCTCGCGGACATGCTGAAGTTGAAGTACCGCAGGGCGTCCCCCTCGGCGTACATGACGGGGAAGGCGATGTCGAAGCCCAGGGGGACCGGCCCCAGGGCGGGGATCATCAGCCGCAGGCCGGTGCCGACGGAGACGCGCGCCTTGCTGAAGGTGTAGTCGTTCTCGACCGTGCCGAAGTCGGTGAAGACGACCTGATGGACGGTGTCGGCGGCCGTCCAGGGGAACTGGTATTCCAGCGATCCCAGGGCCATCATCACGCCGCCGACCGGGACGCCCAGGGCCTTCGGGCTGACCGTGCGATACTGGAATCCGCGAAGGCTGCCGAAGTTACCGGCATAGAAGCGCTCATAGACCGGCAGCGAGTGCGTCGCGATGCCGAAGTGGCCGCGGAGGGTGAAGAACCTCTTGCCGGAGCCGTCGGGGCGGCTGCCGGTCGTGTAGTGCATGCGCCCCTCGGCGTCGAACTTGGACCAGGTGTAGTCGCCCCAGCCCTGCTCGAACGAGAACTCGGCGTACTGGCCCTTGGTCGCCATGAACGGGCTGTTGCGATTGTCGAACCGGAGGCTCGGGCGGAGCGAGGCGAGGAACGAATGCCCGCTGGCCGCGAGGTACTGCGCCGGCGCCGGGTTGCGATAGCCGTAGAAGTTGACGTCCTCGACCCGCATGGCGACGTCGGCGTAGGTGCTGGTGCCGAACTGCCGGCCGAGCGAGAATCGGCCGCCGCCGCGGGCCTCGCTCCAGTTGGGATAGAGGCGGTTGAACATGTAGCCGGCCGCGGCGCCGCCGATCGGCATGCCGAAGAGGTAAGGCTCCCGGATGCTCATCTGGAAGCGGTTGATCAACGTGCCGGGCTGGAGGTCCATGCGGAACTCCTGCCCGCCGCCGCGGAACGCCGTGCCGTTGAAGATGTCGTTGAACGAGCGCGGGACGTTGAAGAGGTCGAAGTTCTTCTCGTAGACCGTGACGTTGCCGAAGAGGCCCTGGAAGCTGCTCGCCGCCACGCCCACCATCAGCCGGCCCGTGGGGGCTTCCTCAAGGGTGGTCACGATGTCGGCATAGGAGCGGTTCGGGAACGGGTCGTTTCGGTCGGGGCCGACGTCGGTCATGTTCAGGCCCGGGATGCTCGGGAACGACCCGGGGGGCTCGCCCGACCCGACCGGCGGCTGATCGCGGCCGGGGACGGCGGCCCCGGGCGCCCCGATGACGGGGGGACCCGCCGGCGCGGGGACGGCGATCGGGGGCACCGTGTTGGCCGGCGGGCTGAAGAAGCTCCCCCCCGATCCGAACGGACGCAGCGGCGACAGCCCCTCGTCGACGCCCAGCCTCGATCCCTCCGGCGCGGGGACCAGATCCGGCACGTCGTCCTGCATCCGGACGGTCGGTGTCGGCGCCGACGTCTTGGTCGGGGTCGCCGCCGGGGCGGCCGGCGTCGGCGCGGGAGTCGCCGGAGCCTCGTCGGCTCGGGCCATCCCTTCGAACAGTAAGTCGTCGGCGTTCTGCATGCGGGCCCCGGTCAGCTCGCTGAGGAGGCTGGGGAGCGGATCGTTGTACGGCTTGTCGTGAGGGCGCTCGTTGACGATCTTCGCCTCGATCAACCGGCCCATCTCGGGGTTGGTGTTGAAATAGCCGAGGTTCGCCAACCGCTTCTGCGCCAGCGCGAGGCGGTTCTGGTCCAGGACCTCGCCGGGGAGGAGCCCGGCCTGCCAGAACTCGCGGAGGATCACATCGCTCCGCGTCCGGCTGTTGCCCCGGATCTTGATCTCGCCAAGCGTGAAGGGCTGGCTCTCGTCGATCTTGTAGACCAAGTCGACGATGCCAGGTTCGTTGGTGAATCGCGGCTCGGCGACGACCTGTGTCTTGATGCAGCCAAGCTCGTAGTATCGGTTGAGCAAGGTCTGGCGGTCGGCGTCGCGGACGACGTCCAGGAACGGCTTGCCGGAGTGGAGCTGGAGCCCTTCGCGGAGTTGCTCTTCCTTGAGGCGTTGGTGCCCCTCGAACACCAGGTCGCGGACGTGATAGCGGACGCCCTCGGAGACGACGAAGGTCAGGTGGACGTCGCCCAGGTTCGCCCCCGGGCGGGTGACCGGCGTGACCTTCACCTCGAAGTAACCCTGCGACTGGTAGTAGTCGATCAGCCTGCGGGCGTCCTCGTCGAGCATCTCGCGGTGATATCGCCCGCCGAGCGAGCCGATGATGGGCCGACGGCTGGTGATCTTCGTCCAGAGCTGGGCGTCGGTCGCGAAGACGTTCCCCTTGAAGTCGATGGAGGCCAGGTGGAACCGGTCCCCCTCGAAGATCTGGATGACGACCTCGGTGTCGCCCGGGTCGCCCCCCTTCAGGAGCGTAACCTGGGCCAGCTCGTACCCCTTCTCGACGTAGAGCCGCTCGATCTGCTGGACGGCCAGCCGGGTGCGGGTGGGATCGGCCCGGTTGCCGACCTTCAGCCCCGTGTTCTCCTCGATCTCCTTCTGCGAGACCTTCCGCCGGCCGCGTAGCTCGACTTTCTTGAGGATGGGCATCTCCCGGACGCGGAAGATCAGGACGATGTCCCCGGATCCGGGCGGCTTCTCCTCGTAGAACGGCTCGACGTCGGAGAACCACTTGGTCCCGATCAGCGTGCGGAGGTCCGCGTCGACCTTCTGCTGGTCGTAGGGGGAGTTCGCCTTGCTGAGCAGCTTGCCGCGGATCTTCTCGGCGGAGATGCTCGCGTTCCCCTCGATCCGGACCTCCACGACGGTCCCCTTGGGGGGGGCCTGGGCGCGGACGACCGCCGGCGCGAGGAGCGTCGCGAGGAGCGTCGCGAGCGCGACGAGGGCGCGGGCGCCGCCGGGCCGCATCGGGTGTATGACGTGGGCTTCGATGAGATTTCGCTCCACCGGATCCGTCCCTGGCGCCGGAAGGCGTCTGGCCACTTGATACGTCATGAGCGATCGCCCGGCGGCCTCGCGCCACGCCCGAGGGCGCGGGAGCTTTGGCGGCGCTTCGGTCGATCATCCCAGCAGAAGTTGAGGGCGGCGACGATCGCCCCCCCATCCAATCCGGACATGCGCTCAAAGGATGTGTCGCGGCCCGGCCCCTCCTCGGGGCCCATCGGATCGGGCCTCGCGCCCTTCCTGGTCGCGACCGCCCCGACATCCGCGCGAGCCTGCTTGACGAAGACGTGACAGGCGGGGGCTTTTTACTCAAGTCCCGCCGGGCCCGCAAGGCCGAATGGCGAGGAGCCCGCCGACGGCGGCGCTCACGACATCTCGTGCCGGGGCTTGGGATCCTTGAAGCGGAGCCGCAGCGGCGGGTTCAGGCCGTAGGAGAGGGCCAGCAGCTTGATCGGGTGGAGGGTGCGCTTGGCGACCCCTTGTTCCATCTGGATCCGACACGCCCCGCATTCGGTCGACCCGATCTCGATGTCGTCGTCCATCATCCGGCGGTGCAGGCCCCGGCCAGCGCGAAGGCTGGCCCGGAACTGGTGCCGGCGGAGGCCGAAGGTCCCCCCCATCCCCGAGCATCCCCGGTCGATGAACTCCACGTCCATCTCCGGGATCTTGCGCAGGAGGTCGAACCCCGGCAGGCCGACGTCGAGCGCGCGCAGGTGGCAGGGCTGATGGTAGCCCACCCGCGCCCGCACCGGCTCGATCGGCGCGGGGAGCTGCCCGCGCGCGTCCAGGCCCTGGAGGTACTGGCCGAGATCCATCGTGGCGCGGGCGACCAGCTCGGCGTCGAGGTCGTCAGTGAGCTTGACGTACTCCTGGCGCAGCATCAGCGCCGCGGTCGGCTCGGAGCAGACCACGGTGTAGCCGTCCCGGACCGCGTCTCCGAGCACGCGCAGGTTCCGCAGGGCCAGCTCGCGGGCGTGGTCCACGTCGCCGACGACCAGCGGGGCCATCCCCGCGCTTCGCTGGGCGGTCGGGACGTAGACGTTGACGCCCGCCTGTTGGAGCACCCCGACGACCGACTCGGCCAGTTCCTGGTCGTAGTAATTGGCGTACAGATCCACGAAGTAGACGACGCGCGGGCCCGGTCGCGACGGCCTGGGCCGGCTCAGCCCCAGTCGCGACGCCCGCCTCGTGAACGGCGTGCGGCGGACCGGCGGCAGGACGCGACGCCGCGAGACGCCCAGGGCCCGCTCCAGCAGCCAGCGGGCCCCACGCCTCGACATCAGGAAGTTGGAGGCGATCGGGAACCGGCTGGCGAGCCGGGCCCACATCTCCAGCCGGGAGAAGATCCAGTCCCCGGGGGCCAGGCCGTGGTCCTCGACGAACGCGGCCTTGGCCTCCATCACCAGGCTCGACACGTCCACGCCCGCCGGGCACTCCGGCTGGCACATCTTGCAGTGGATGCAGGAGCCGACGATCGCGCGGAAGTCCGCCGATCCCCACGCCTTCGGGTCGTGCAGGCCGGCGGCGAGCCGGCGGACGAGGTTCGCGTGGGCCCGAGGGGAGGCCGATTCCTCGCCGTACGCGCGGAAGCTCGGGCACATCCGGGTGGTCGGCTCGCGGCTCCGGCAGGCCCCGCAGCCGTTGCAGGCCGACGCGACCGTCAGCATGTCATCCCCGGGCCAGCGTAGGACCGGCAGGATCGGCGACGCCGGCGGTGCCGGCGGCGGGAGGGGAAGGGGGGGGAAGGCCTTCGGCGCGGGGGGGGTGGCGCGGAGGTCGTCGACGATGATCCCGGGGTTGAGCAGGTGGGTGGGGTCGAACGCGTCCTTCACATCCCGGAACACGCGCGCGGCCTCGCCGAGCTGGCGAGGCAGGAGCGACGTCCGCGACCGGCCCAGGCCGCGAGAGGCGGCCACCGTCCCACCCGCCTCCAGCACGACGGAGAAGAACTCCGACGCCATGTCGTCGAGCCGGGCCAGGGCGTCGGGATCGGCCTCGCCCGGGTCCAGGAACGGCCGCATCCGGATCCGCCCCTCGGCCGCGAGGACGTCCAGGGTCCACGTCAGGTCGCGACGGCGCAGCACGTCCTGGAGGGCGCGGATGGTCGGGGCCAGGCGCTCGACGGGGACCGCCACGTCGTCCACGATCGTCGAGGGCGCCGACCGGCCCCGGCCCCGCAGGAACAGGGGCTCGATCCGCCGCCGCAGGCCCGCCAGCCGCTCGCAGTCGGCCCGGCGCTGGAACACGACGGGGTCGGCCGACAGCAGGCCGGTGCGGCGAGCCTTCTCGATCAGCAGCCGCGCCCGATCGGCCACGTCGACGGCGGAGTCCCCCTCGAACTCGACCACCATCAGCGACTCGACCGATTCGCCGACGTGCTCGGCGATCAGCGGCTCGGCGTCCCTCGCCAGGCTGACCGAGCGCCAGTCGAACAGGTCGCAGGCCGACGGCGCCGTGTCGCCGCCGGTGAGGAATGGCACGCAGCCAGCGGCCTCCACGAGCCGCGCGAAGGGGAGGACGACCGTCACGGTGGCGGCCGGGAGCGGGACCGTCCGCAGGGTCGCCCGGACGATCATCGCCAGCGTCCCTTCCGAGCCGCAGAGGAGGCGGGCCATGTCGACCCCCTCGTCGGTCGCCGCCGCCGTCGCGTAGCCGGCCCTGGCGCTGAAGTCCTCGCCGGCCCGCCTCGCGTCGCGCGCCGGGAGCCGGTGCTTGTAGACGCGCTGGAGCTTGCGGACGACCAGGCGCTTGTAGTCGGCCGGCTCGTCCTCGAAGTCCGGCCAGGGCTCGAAGCCGACCTCGGCCGACTCCCCCTGGGCGAAGACCACGCCGAGGCGGTCGACCCATCGGCCGGTCGGGCCGAACCGGCAAGATCGCGCCCCACGCGCGTCGACGCCGATCGCGCCGCCGATCGTCGCGGCCTCGGAGGTCGCCGGCGTCGGCTCCAGGCGACGGCCCCGGAGGGCGAGTCGGGCGTTCAGCGCGTCCACCACCACGCCGGCCTCGGCCTCCACGCGGTCCTCGTCGATGGCGACGATCCGCCGGAGATGGCGGCTGAAGTCCACGATCAGGCCGTCGCCGATCGCCCCGCCGCCATGATCGGTCGCGGCCCCGCGGGGGTGGAGCGTCAGGCTGTTCTCCGAGGCGTACCGGGCGAGGGCCGCCACGTCCTCGGCCGTCCGCGGGGCCACCGCCCCGAGCGGATCGACTTCATGCGGCCCGGCTCCAAGCGCGTACGGGGCCCGGAGCAGGGGCTCGAAGTAGAGGTCCCCGGCGACGATCCCGCGGAGGTCGTCATGGATGCGGGCTCGGCGTTCGTCCACGTCGGGGATCGGACCTCGATGGGGGGCGGCGGGGCAAGGGGCTTACGTCGATCCCGCGCCGGGCTCGACCGCCACGGCCGAGACTTCGAGGCCATCGGACGCGGCGGGGCCGGGGTGCCCAGGACGATGGCGCTCTCCCGCCCAGTGGTCGAACATGCGATACCGCCCCCCGGGGTTGTTCCCCGGGCCCCTCACCTGGGCGAGGCAGCGGTAGCAGGCCACGAGGTCCGGCACCCGGCGATAAAGAGCCATGTCCAGCAGCACCGACGCGCCCAGCGCCAGGTAGGCCGGCGACGGCCTTTCATAGTACCAGAAGACCAGGGCCACGGCGATTCCCGTGATCACGACGGCCAGCCCGACCGCCGTCGAGAAATCCTTGCGGGCGTAAAGGTCCGTTCCCCCGCACATCGGGCAGGCGAGCAGCCCCCCCGCCGCGTCGAACGCCTCCGCCGGGAGTTCCCGAGAGGAGCCGCAATGGCGGCAGGCGGCGTGGCCGGCCGACTCGACGTCGGCGGTATGGTCGATCATCCGGCACTCGGGGCACTCGAAAGTCAATTCCATCGGGCGACTTCACCTCCGCGAGCCGGACGACGGGCGGCCCATCGGGCCGGGCCCGTCGCCATCCACGCCTGCAGATCTCGAGACGACTTACAGTGGACCCTACACCGACGGCGGCCGGGCGTGACGCCGACGCGCCGGGGAGGGTCAGCCTCGCGACCCGGAGATCAGCGACATGACCTCGGCGCGGGTGGCGGGGTTGTCCTTGAACCCCCCGCGCACCGCGCTGGTGACGAACAGGGCGTCCGGCTTCTGGACGCCCCGGATGGTCATGCAGCTGTGGCTGGCCTCGATCACGACGGCCACCCCGCGGGCGTCCAGCTCCTTCATCAGCAGGTCGGCGACCTCCTGGGTCAGCCGCTCCTGGAGCTGGGGACGCTTCGCCAGGACGTCGACGACCCTGGGGATCTTCGAAAGCCCCACCACCTTCCCGTCGGGGATGTACGCGACGTGGGCCTTGCCGATCACCGGCAGCAGGTGATGCTCGCAGAAGCTGACGAACCGGATGTCGCGGATCAGGACCATCTCGTCGCACTGCTGGGTGAATAGCTTCCGCAGGTGGACGCGCGGATCCTGGCCGAGCCCCTGGAAGACCTCGGCGTACATCCGGGCCACGCGGTCGGGGGTCTCCAGCAGCCCCTCGCGCTCGGGGTCCTCGCCGACCGCGAGGAGGATCTCGCGGACGGCCCGACGGATGCGATCCATGTCGAAGGGTCGGGTGGGCGTGTTGTCGTCGCGCTCGGGCATGGACGGCGGGCTTTCTCGGAAGATGGACGGGAGGGGTTGCAACCGGACGCAAGCCGCGACAATTCCACGACTTGCACCCGGAGCAAGGACAGATTGTAGGAGCGGGCGGGCATGAAATCAAGGCCGGTGGATCGGTTCAGTTGGCGCTGAAGGGGGGAGGGAACGAGCGTGCCTGTGGTAGCGACGGCGTCAACTCGGCGAGCCACCCGTCGAGCAGGAAGATCCGGGCCTGGACGTCGGGCTCGGCCAGGAGTCGCTGCTTCCGGTCGGCGTCCAGGGGGAGCGAGTGGGCCATGACGTCGGCCAGGGCGCCGAGCGACTCGGCCGCCTCCAGCAGCCGGAAGAACTCGTCGTCGAGGCCGGCCGCCGCGGCGATCGCCTCGCGGAACCGGCCGATCAGGGCCTTTCGGGCCGCGGCCTCGTCGAGGGGCCCGCGGATCTCGTCCTCCATCGCGACGGCCTCGGCGACGCGGTAGGGGAGTTCGGGCTCGTCGACCTCCCCCAGCAGCCGGACGCGCCGACGCCCCAGCAGCAGGAGGTTGAAGCGGCCGTCCGGCAGGCGCTCGTGCCGGATGATCCGCCCCAGGCAGCCCACGACCTCGATCGAGGGCCTAGGCGACTCGTCCCCCAGCAGGCGGACCATGGCGATCAGGCGGTCGCCCGCCAGCGCGTCCTCGGTCATCCGGCGGTATCGCGGCTCGAAGATGTGCAGCGGGGCGACCACGTGGGGGAACATCACCACCCCCGGCAGCGGGAACAGCCGGACCCGGCCCGAGGCCCCCTTGAGATCCATGTCGTCCATCGCCCCATCTTGACAGCCTCCGCCGCCCGACGCCACATTCAATCCTCGGGACCCAGGGCCGCTCGGGGGAGTCGCATGGCGAGGAAGAAGCTGAAGGATGCCGGCCCCGAGGCCCGGGCGGGCCGCGTCGTCTCGCTCCTCAAGGAAGCCTACCCCGAGGCGACCTGCGCCCTGGTCCACGACGGCCCCTTCCAGCTCCTCGTCGCCACGATCCTCTCGGCCCAGTGCACCGACGCCCGGGTGAACATGGTCACGCCCGAGCTGTTCCGCCGCTTCCCAGACGCCGCGGCGCTCGCCGCGGCCGACCGCGCCGACGTGGAGGAAGTCGTCCGCTCCACGGGTTTCTTCCGGGCCAAGGCGAAAAACCTCCAGGAGATGGCCGCCGCGCTCCTGGCGGACCACGGCGGCGAGGTCCCGCGCGACCTGGACGCGCTGACGGCGCTCCCCGGCGTGGGCCGCAAGACGGCCAACGTGGTGCTGGGGACCGCCTTCGGGCTGGCGACCGGCGTGGTCGTCGACACCCACGTCAAGCGCCTGGCCTTCCGGCTGGGCCTGACGACCCGCCTGGCCCCGGAGCAGGTCGAGCGCGACCTGATGGCGATCGTCCCCCGCGAGGAGTGGGTCGACCTGAGCCATCGCCTGATCCAGCTCGGCCGCCGCTCCTGCCTGGCGCGCAAGCCTCGCTGCTCGACCTGCCCCATGATCGCCCACTGCCCCCGGGCCGGCGTGACCTCGTCCGCGTGAGCCCGCCGACCTCCCTACCGGAACGCGGCCCCGGCCGCTATCATGGGGGCCAGAACAGAGGGACCAGGAGCCGAGAACGGCCGAGGATCGGACCACGCCATGCACATACTCGACATCTTCGACGCGAACCCGACCACCTTCAGCTTCGAGTTCTTCCCGCCGAAGTCCGACAAGGCGTCGGCCGACCTGTTCGAGAACATCGCCCAACTCCAGGAGTTGCAGCCCTCGTTCGTCTCCGTGACCTATGGCGCGGGGGGCTCCACCCGCGAGCGCACCCACGACCTGATCGTCCGCATCCAGCAGCAGACCAACCTCACGGCCGTCTCGCACCTGACCTGCGTCTGCCACCAGGAGGAGGAGCTGGCGGCCATCCTCGACCGCTACGCCACCTCGGGCATCGAGAACATCCTGGCCCTCCGCGGCGACCCGCCCAGGAACATCGAGGGCTACGACCGCGCCAGCGACGCCTTCCAGTACGCCGACCAGCTCGTCCGCTTCGTGCGGTCGCGGCCGGCGGGGGATCCTCGCGGCTTCGGCGTGGGGGTCGCCGGCTTCCCCGAGGGGCACCCCGGCACGCCCAACCGCCGCGAGGAGATGGACAACCTCAAGCGGAAGGTCGACGCCGGCGCCGACTACATCTGCACCCAGCTCTTCTTCCGCAACGACGACTTCTACGACTTCCGCGAGCGCTGCGACCTCGCCGGCGTCAGGGTCCCCATCCTCGCCGGGATCATGCCCATCACCTCGCGCGAGACCATGTTCCGGATGTTCGAGCTGGCCCTGGGCGCCCGCGTCCCGGCCAAGCTGCTCCGCGCCGTCGACCGCTGCGCCGACAACGAGGCCGTCGCCAAGGTGGGCGTCCACTGGGCCACCGAACAGTGCCGCGACCTGCTGGACAACCAGGTCCGGGGCCTGCACTTCTACACCCTGAACCGATCCGACGCGACCCGTCGGATCTACGAGAACCTGGGCGTGAAGGACTCCGTGGCCCTGGGCGGCCGACGCCTGGGCTGACCCAGTCGGGACGGGGCGACCGCATGGACGACCTCGCGCGAAGGCTCAAGGAGCAGGCCCTGGCCCTGGGCTTCGACCGCGCGGGGATCGCCCCCGCGCGAACCCCGCCGGACTACCCCCGGTTCCTCGCCTGGCTCGAGGCCGGCCGCTCCGCGAGCATGGACTACCTCCCCAGGCACGCCGAGGCCCGCGGCCACCCGGACGCGATCCTCGAAGGGGTCCGGTCGGTGGTCATGGTCAGCATGGTCTACGGCGGGAGATCCGACCGGCCGGGCGTCGGCAAGGTCGCGAGCTACGCGATGGGGGAGGACTACCACACGGTCCTGCGCGGCCGGCTGGAACTGCTGGCGGAGTGGCTCCGCGAGCGGGCCCCGGGCGTCTCCGCCCGCGCGGTCGTCGACACCGCGCCGCTGCTGGAGCGTGACTTCGCCCGCCTGGCCGGGCTGGGGTGGATCGGCAAGAACACCCTGCTGATCGACCGGAAGCTCGGGAGCTTCACGTTCCTCGGCGCGCTGCTGACCGACGCCGAGCTGGAGCCCGACGCCCCCCACGCCGCGTCCCACTGCGGGAGCTGCACCCGATGCCTGGACGCCTGCCCGACGGGGGCCTTCGTGGGCCCTCATGAGCTGGACGCCCGTCGCTGCATCAGCTACTGGACCATCGAGCACCGGGGGCCGATCCCCGACGAGGCGGCCGGGTCGCTCCACGGCTGGACGTTCGGCTGCGACGTCTGCCAGGACGTCTGCCCCTGGAACCGCAAGGCCCCGCCGGCGTCCCTCCCCGAGTTCGCCCCCCGCGCGGAGTGGGAGGAGCCCGACCTGGTGGAGTGGCTGACGCGGACCAACTCGCAGTGGAAACGGCGGCTCCGCGACTCGTCCATGCGCCGGGCTGGCCGAGTGGGGCTGGTCCGCAACGCCGCGATCGCCCTGGGTGCCGCCGGCAGGGCCGACGCCGTCCCCGCGCTGGCGGATCTCCTGGACGATCCCGGAGAAGACCCGACGATCCGCGACGCCGCCGCGTGGGCGCTGCGTCGGATCGGCACTGCCGAGGCGCGGGCGGCGCTTGAGGGCCACGCCCGTCGCGACGCCGCCGACGACTGACGTCGCCGGGCGTCGCGTCGCGGCGAGGTCGTCAACCGTGCCTGGTCGGGATCGTGTTGACGACCTTCGGCGGGTTGGTGCTGAAGTAGACCGGCGCGATGCCCCCGCTGATCGTCTGGCCGAAGGAGTCGGAGGTGGTCACCTTGAAGGTGTTCGACCCGTCGCCGATCGGCACGTCGACGCCGTACTTGCCGTCGGCCCCGACGGTCGCGACCGCGCCCGGGGAGTTGCCGTTGATCTCCTCGAACACGACCGTCGCGTCGGGCGAGGCACTCCCCGTGAACTTCACGACCCGCTGGTCGGTGATGCGGTCGGAGATGCCGGTGTCGCTGGCCGGGTCGAGGTTGACGCTCGCCACCGGGCTGATGGTCGTCCTGGCCCCGATGTTCTGGCCCGCCAGCCGGAGGTCCCGCGCGTCGATCTTGCCGTCGCGGTTGGCGTCGGCGTCGAAGGAGTAGCCGTCGTCGGTCGAGGTCCGGCCGAACTTCGAGGCGATGGCCGCCACGTCGTCCTTCGAGACCACGCCGTCGCCGTCGACGTCGCCCGGCAGGTAGAAGCCCAGCAGGTACGACCCGGCGTCCCCGGTCGCCCCCTTCACCTGCACCTGATAGCCGGCCGGCGCCTGGCCCGCCCTGGGGACCGCGACCGTCAGCGTCACGGCCGTGCTGATCGGCGTGCCGATGTTCTGGGCCTGCACCAGGGTCTTCGAGTAGCGGGCGTGCTGGTACGGGATGTTCCGGCCGTTGGCCGCCTTGATCGCCGCGACCATCGGCTTCGCCTGGGAGTTCGGGTCGGCCGCCACGTCGATCCCCAGCGTGATCCGGCCGCGATTGCCGGCGCTGAAGTGGGTGGGGTCCAGTTTCACGTCGACCGTCGAGACCTTGTTCGCCTCGGCCATCGTGCCCGGGATGATGGCGAACGTGCTGCCCATCCCCGCGCTGAGGACGCGGCGGTCCTCCAGGGCGTCGACGGCCAGGCCGGGCTTGCGAGTCTTCCGCGGCCGCGCCTTGAAAACGAACATTCGGAGGCCCTCCTGGACCGGTGGTCGGCGGACGATCGTACGCATCGCGATCCGTCCGCGTCCCGCCGTCGTTCGGTCGATCGAGATCGCATCGGACTGGGACGAACGACCCGCCCCTCGTCCCAACGAGGCCACGGGCACGGTCGTCATGGTCCTTCTAGATCGGCCGACAGACTCCGCCTCTTCAGGCTAATCGCGAAAACCGTGAAACCCCGCAAGGCCGCCCCAGCCCGCAAGCCCGGGAGCAAACGCGAACGGCCGGCCCCCTCGCGAGGAAGGGGTCGGCGCGACGGGATCCGAAGGGAATCCGGCTCACTTCGCGGCGAGGCCCCGGTGCGAGAGGCCGAGCTTCGCGGCCGTGACGGAGGGGGAGGGGACGGGGTCCGTATCGACTCCGACGCCGACCGTCGGGGCCGACGTCGCCCGCAGCCGCCAGGCGACGGCCGCGAACAGCACCACGCCCGCCCAGAGGAACATGCCGTAGCCCTGGGCGATGGCGTGCCCCTCGCCCTGCGCGAACAGCCCGCCGAACTCGCTGGACGTGCTGGCCATCATCAGGAACGAGGCCATGAGAGCCGCCACGATCCCGCGTCGGTCCCTCGGCGAGGTCCGGGGCGAGAACGCCTCGGCCATCAGGTAGGTGAAGGGGAAGACCAGCGTGACGAAGTGGTGCTTCCAGCTCCGCTCGGAGAGGAAGAGCATCGTCAGGACCACCAGCGACACCTCGGCCAGGTAGCGGACGCTGGTCCGGTCGGGATCGCGGGTCCGGCAGAAGAACGCCAGCAGGCCGATGAACCCCAGGCTGACCCCCTTGACCATCAGCGAGACCAGGTCCGGCGGCAGGGACGCCACGTTCAGGTCGAACTGGACGTCGTAGCGGTCGGTCCCCGGCTCGATCTCCGTCAGGAGCCGGGTCATGACGCCCACCATCGACTGGTTCGCCTCCTGCGGGCTGGAACTCCCCTCGACGAGGAACGGGGTCACGATGCGCTGACACCAGGTGGAGAAGCACAGGGCGTTGAACCGGGGCCCGATCACCGCGCTGGGGATGACCAGCAGGCTGAGGACCAGCCCGACGAACGTCCAGCCGACCGTCCGCCACGACCGCTTGTAGATGTAGTACGGCAAGAACAGGGCGGGGGTCACCTTGAACGCGATCGCCAGCCCCAGCGACAGCCCGGCCACGTCGTCGCGCCCATTCCGCCAGGCGTGGTACATCACGGCGAGGAAGAAGAGGATCAGCAGGTTGATGTTGCCGTGGTGCAGGTCGCCCAGGATAGGCCGGAGGGCCAGCAGCAGCACGGCCGACTGGAAGAACGGCGGCAGCGGCCTGCCCCGGACGCGGACCGCGTTGAAGCAGATCATCAGGACGATGGTCGTCAGGGCGGCCTTGATCAGGAACCAGCTCATCGCCGCCGGCACGGGGGGCAGGGTCATCAGCGGGTAGAGGGTGATCGGCATGATCGGCGGGTTGGGGAAGTACATCCGGTCATAGATGTTCGTCCCTTCCCAGAACTGGAGCACCTGCGGCTGCCACCGCACGAAGGCGCTCCGCGAGTCGGCCGCCTTGGGGTAGTAGAACGCCGCGGCGATCAGGATGATGCTCGCCCACAGGCCCCAGAAGAAAACGCTCGTGGAACGCCCGCCGGCGCGGCCCTCGGCACGGGTGTCGATCTCGGGCACAGCGTACTCCCTCCCTGGAGAAGGCCGCGCGCGACGATCGCCACGGATGGGGCGCCTCGTCGCGGACTGTTGTGTTGCTCTCGTAGGGCCGGCGCGGCGTTCAGGGGGTCCACGGGGGGGGCGCCATCTCCAGCGTCACCTCCGGGATGCCCGCCTCGGGCCTGATCCGGATGAATGGGACCGGATCCCCCTCCGCGAACTCCTCGTCGACCGCCGCGGCCGGCCTGGCCCGCATGCTCGGGACGGAGTGATACCTCAGGACGACGTAACCGTCAAGGTCGGGCGACATATCGCGCGCGATCAGCCGCCCCGGCGCGATCTCCACGTCCGCCGATCCCCGGATGGCGTCCCCCTCGAATCCGAGGACCCGGGCGAAGACGAACGGCCCCTCCCGCGCCAGGACCGTGAACAGGTCCGGGTGGGACGAGACGATCCGGACGGCGCGCGGGCTCCAACAGAGGATGAAGCTCGGCCGGTAGAGTCGGGCGTAAATCCTGAAGAAGTCCGCGTCCCAGTCCTCCCGGCCGAACAGCCGGCCGCCGCCGAACTGGGTGAAGTTGGTGGCGAGGGCGGCCCTCAGGTACGGCCCGCCGATCATCTCCACCCCCGTCTTCCGCGAGATCAGGCCGCTGAACCGGCCGCCTCCGAAGGGGTCGGGGACGCCGGGGACGTCGATCCCCCCTTCCTCGTAGAGGACGCGGTCCCCCTCCTTCGCGTTCTCCCGGATCCACCCGAGGATGCGGAAGAAGGCCGGGGGGGGCTGGGTGGACAGGAACGTCGAGTCTCCTAGCGCCCGGGCGCGGACCGAGGCGACCGTCGGCGTCCCCAGGATCCGGGCCCCGATCAGGATCGCCGCGACCAGCGCCCAGCGATCCAGCCGGATCCCCTCGACCCCGGCGGCGCCGTCGCGCGCCCGCAGCCGCGCGACGCCCGCCGACACCGCCCCCCCCGCCGCGACCGCCAGGGCCGAGTACAGGGCGAAGGTGTGCCGCCCCGGCTGGAGGAAGTCCAGGCCGCGGAAATCGGCCGCGGTGTAGGCCCAGAACCAGCCGGCCGCCGCCATCCCCGCCAGGGCCAGCCCGCGCCCCAGGCCCTTCGTCGCCAGCACGACCAGCCCCGGCAGGCCGAGGCCGATCAGGATGATCTCCGCGGGGGCCTCGCTGGTGAAGAGTTGAAGGATACGGGCGAGCGAGCCCTCGGGGTGGACGAAGGCGAAGTCGCTGTCCCCCTTGGTCGCGGCCAGCCAGACGACCGGTGCCCACCAGAAGGCGTTGAGCGCCATCACGACCACCGGCACGGCCCACACGCCCAGGTGCCGCGAAGCCGGCAGCGACTCCCCCCGGCGTCGCCGCGACCACCAGACGCCCAGGTACGCCAGCGCCCCCGCCGGCGCCAGGAGCATCGCGGCGGTCAGGTGCATGACGAACGCGGCCGAGCAGAGCAACGCGGCGGCCAGCCACCGGCCGAACCCCCCGAGGTCAACGAACCTCCCGAACATCCCGGCCGCGACGAGGCACGTCGGGGCCGACACGAAGTAGGGCATCATGCCGATGCCCACATAGTTGATGGGCCAGTCGGTCCAGAGGTAGCCCAGGAACAGGAGCACGGCCGCCGCGACCCCCGCGCGCCCCATCCCCTGCGTCAGGCACGCCGCCGCGACCAGCCAGGGCGCGACGGCCGCCGTGATCAGGACGTACCACTTGAACGCCAACTCCGGCCGCTCGCCCCCGCCGAAAGCCCACATCCAGACGTCGGGCAGCGTGGAAGACGGCGGGAACATGACGCTCTGCGGGTAGCCGGCCATGAAGTACGGGTCGTACCCCGCCGTGGTCCCCGTTTGCGACAGGAAGGCCCGGCCCATCATCGCGCAGTGGAAGTAGACGGGATGGTCGTCCCGCCAGGGCACCCATTCGTTCGCCATCCCCTCCCGCCCGCCGAGCCCCCTCCAGATCGCCCAGCCGTGGCCGACCGACGCGGCGACGACCAGCACGATCGGGAGGAACCGCCACCACGAGCGGCCGGCCCCCTTCGGCCTCCCCGGCGCGGCGGACGCGGGGCCCTCGGACGCGGGAGGCACCGGGACGGGCGGGGCCTTGGGCTCGTCGGCGAACGGGATGGGGGCGTCGTCGGTCATCCTCGGGCCTCGCGATCGGGGCGGTTGCTGGGGACTTCCTTAATAGAATGCGCCCGGAACTCGCGGCCGATACCCCCTCGCCGGGAAATGGGTTCGTTTGGCTTCGTTCGCGCCGACCGCCGCCAGGCCGCCATTACCGCAACATCCAAATCAACAGAGATTTACGACGAATTCAGGCCGCCGAAAGTTGGCTTCGTTCGTCGAAAACGACTTGCTTTCTCGCGAGTCGCCGGGCTTCGCGGCCGGGCCCTGGCGGGCGAACCCGGGGGCCTGCCCCGCCCCAGTCGTCCCGGGCGACGGCTAATGCTCGGCGGAGATCACGACGGCCCATGGCCGGGCATGCCAACCGGTCCCCGCGAAGCGTGCAGATCCACTCCGGCCGCCCAGGACTTGGCTTCGTTCGTCAACGCGAGCGCAAACGTCGATCGACACAACCCTAATAATACACTGGCATTGCACCTGATTTCCGTTGGCTTCGTTCGTCATTTTCGAAGTGCTTTCCCCGCCCTCCACCACGCCCGAGATCATGCGGAGCGACTCCACCCATCCGTCGGGGGTGGACCTTCATCCACGGGAGGCGGCCGGGTGGCCGTGGCCCTCCCGCCTTGTGGAGGCGAGATACCCGGCGTCGCCCGGTCGCGCCGACGCATTCCATGAAGCGTCCCGGCGGTCACCAGCCGGGAGGCAAAGGCCCCACGGATCAGGCCGAGACCCTCCGCCGGGTCGGGTCTCGCTCGCCCCATCAACCAAGGGGCACCGGGCCAGGCGCGGCCGGTGCCATCGACCGAGGGCGGATCTTCCCCCTGGCGTCCTTTCCGATCCAGTCAACTTGTCAAGGAGCGCGCAAGGCCACGATCCCCCACATGATCCGCGCGCGTTGTCGCGCGATTTCAGGATTCCTTCGAAGAAACGGGAAAAATTCCTTTGACGCGGACGCATGGCCTACGCAAAGATCCGTACCCATTGAGGGGTAGGTATCGCGGCTCGGGGGGAAGGGGGTCGACGATGGCGGGGCGGAAGGTGCTGGCGATGACGGAGCGGCAGTTCGCCGTGCTCCGGGTGCTGTGGGAAAGAGGCCCGCTGACGGTGCGGGGGCTGATGGAGCACCTGCCGGGGGGGGACCGGCAGCCGTACACGACCGTCCTTGGGCTGCTCCAGCAGATGGAGAAGGCCGAGTTGGTCGGGCACGAGAAGGAGGGGCAGGCGCACGTCTACCGGGCGTTGGCGTCGCGGCGGGAGGCGACGGGGAGCCTGCTGTCGGACTTCCTCGCGCGGTTCTTCCACGGCTCGGCCGAGAACCTCATCCTCGGCCTGGTCGACGCCGAGCAGATCGCGCCCGACGACCTCCGCGCGATCGAGGCCAAGTTGGCCGAGGCCGGGCAGGGGGGCGACCCCGACACGAAGCCGGCCCCGGAAGAGGAGAAGGCGCCATGAGCGACAACCTCGCGGAGATCCTGCTCTGGCCGCTCGTCGACGTCTCCCTCCGGTGGGGCCTGCTGATCGTCGGCCTCGCGGCGTGGTTCGCGATCCGGCCGCCGCGCCGGGCGGCGACCCGGCACATGCTCTGCGTCGTCGCGATGCTCGCCGGCCCGGCGTTGGCCCTGGCGCCGCGGTGGGACGCTTACGTCCGCGGCCTCCCGCCGGTCCCGGCACCGATACCCGCCCCCGACTTCTCCGCGACGCGGCCCGTCGTCCCCGCCGAGGTCCGGGCGACCGACGCCCCGATCGCCGCGACGGCTCCCCCCTCGTCGGCCCACGCCCCGACGGCCGCGCCGGCGACGGCCACGCCCCTCGATTGGGGGAAGCTCGCCGCGAAGGCCCTCGTCGCCGCGTGGCTGGCGGGGACGCTGGCGATGCTCGCGCGGCTGGGCCTGGGGATACGGGCGCTGCGACGGTGGGCCCGGGAGGCGACGCCCGCGACGGCCGACGACCGGGCGCTGCTGGACGCCTGCCGCGCCTCCCTGCCGACCTCGCGGCCGGTCCGGCTCATGCGGCATCCCGGGGCCGCCTCGCCCGTCGTCGTGGGGGGGATCCGGCCGGCGATCATGCTGCCGGCCGATTGGGACGCCTGGCCCGTCGACCGCCGCCGAGCGGCCATGCACCACGAGCTGGCGCACGTCCGCTGGTACGACGACGCGAGCAAGCTCCTGGAGGAACTCCTCCGCGCCCCGACGTGGTTCCACCCGGCCGTCGCCTGGCTGCTGGCCCGGCTCGACCGCGAGCGTGAACTCCTCCGAGACGAGGCCGCCGTGGCGACCGGCGACGACCCGAAGGGCCTCGCCCGGCTCCTCCTGGACCTCTCCCGACACCCGTCGCCCCGACGCCTCCCGTCCGCCTCGCTCCCCTTTTTAGACCGCCGCGCCACGGCGATCCGCATCCAGCGACTCTTGGAGGAAGACATGCCGCGCACGCTCTCGCGCCCGTCCCTCGCCCGCTCGCTGATCCTGGGATCGACGGCCCTGGCCCTCGCGGTCGGCCTGGGCGCGCTCCGCGTCCGGACCGCCACGGCCCAGGACGCGCCGACGCCGAAGCCGGCCGAAGCCGCGCCGGCGCCATCTCCCGAAGCTCCCGCGCCGATCGAGGGCGTCGTGGTCGACCCTGACGGCAAGGCCATCGCGGGCGCGACGGTGGTGGTCGATGGGAAGGACTTCGGCCGTCGCGTGCTGACGACCGACGCGGAGGGGAAGTTCTCGGCGCCGGGGGCGGCCGGCGTGCGATGGATCCGCGTCGGTGCCGCCACCCCCGGCTGGGTCCCGGGGTGGCATCAGAGCGAAGTGGGCGCCCCGGCCGACGCGGCCGTCCAGGGGCCGCTGGTCCTGAAGTTGTCTCGCCCCGCCCCGATTTCCGCGACCCTCGTGGACGAGGAGGATCGCCCGCTCGCCGGGGCCACGGCGCGAGTCGACTGGATGGCCTATATCGAGCCCACCCCCGGCGAGGATGGCAGGACGACCACCCACTTCAGAGCCCCTCGGGACATCGAGGGGTCGCCGATCGATCGACACTTCACCGCGACGACCGCCGAGGACGGCGCGTTCAGGCTCCCCGACGCGGTCCCGGCCGGGGTCGCCGTGAAGCTCCAGGTCACGACGCGCGACGGCCGGCCGCGGATCACATCCCGTCCCGCCGGGGGTCCCCACGCCTTGACGCTCGAAGCGGAGGGATACCTCGTCCCGAGGCCCGGGGAACCGATTCGGGTGAGGACGGAGGCCCCCGCTCGCGTCATGGGCAAGGTCGTCTCCAACGTCCCGGGCGTCGACCTCTCCGGGCTCCGCGCCTGGTATCAGGCGAGCCGCGGCGCGGCGGGCGCCTCGCCGCCCGGCGCGAATTCCTGGGGCGAGGCCCCCGTCGACGCCGACGGCCGCTTCATGCTCGACGGCCTTGAGGCCGGCTCCGTCAACGTCTTCGTCGGCGGCGAGGGCGAGGCCGCGTCGTGGACCTATCGCGCCGTCGAGAACTTGCCGCTGGAACTCGGCCGCGACGCGGACGCGACGATCGAGCTGATCGAGGGGGTGGAGGTTTCCGGGCTCGTCACGACCGAGGACGACCGGCCGATCCCCGGCGCGAAGGTGGCGGTGTATGGCCCCCTTCGGCCGAGGTCCGGCGCGGCGACGATCTCCCGCCCCACCGACGCGGACGGGCGTTATCGATTCCGCCTGCCCGCCGGCGAGACGTACTTCTACATCTTCAGCCTGCCCGAAGGCGACGCCCGCGGCGCGGAGCGGGGCCATCGCACGGTGACGATCCCCGATGGCGTCGCCCGGTTCGAAGTCCCGCCCCTCCTCGCGCCGGCCGGGCCGCCCCGGGAGCCGGCGGCGGTCAAGAGGTCGACCGTGGGTCGCGCCGTCGACGAGCCCGACGCGCCGGCGCCCCCCGACGTAAAAGGCCCGGCCGATGTCGCCCCCGACGAGTTGGCCGGCGTGGTCGTGGACGAGGCCGGCAACCCCATCGCGGGGGCCGAGGTCGACGCCTGGACCTGGTACAAGGGGAATGAGACGACGACCGACGCCCGGGGGTTCTTCCGCCTCGGGGGGCTCGGCGAGGGCCGCAAGATCCAGGTCCGGATCTCCAAGGAAGGTCGCACGCCCAGCCTGTCCCTCCAGCAGCCCACGGGCCAGCCCGGGTGGGTCGTCGTCCTGACGGACAAGACGTACTTCGAGGGCCGCGTGACCGCCCCCGACGGCAAGCCGGTCGCGGGCGCCCTGGTCCGGGCGAACTGCGGGCCCAAGCAGGGGGAAGGGGTCCGGATCACCGAAATATGGTCGGAGGCAAGGTCCGACGCCGACGGCCGCTATCGGCTCCATACCCAGCCCGACGTCTACGACCTGCAGGTCCGCGAGCCCGGCGTCGGCGTGTTCCGCCGGCTCAACGTCGTGCTCCCCTCGGGCCACGCCCAGGCGTTGGACCTGCCGCTGGAGCGCGGGGTGGCCTTCCGAGCCCGGGTCGTCGACGCCACGACCGGCGAGCCGGTCCCGGGCGCGCGGCTCTGGCACTGGCAGCATCCGGGGGTGGAAGGGAGGTCCGACGAGGCCGGGGACGTCGAGATCCCCGACATGCTCCCGGGCCCGTTCCAGTTCATGGTCGACGCCCCCGGCCACGCGCGATGGTGGTCGGAGCGGGC
This sequence comes from Paludisphaera sp., assembly GCF_037189885.1. NCBI lineage: Bacteria > Pseudomonadati > Planctomycetota > Planctomycetia > Isosphaerales > Isosphaeraceae > Paludisphaera > Paludisphaera sp. Next base: position 4,310 of record NZ_JBBCIR010000076.1, on the reverse strand, counting down.
GTCGACCGAGTGGGGCCGCCCCGAGCCGAGCCGGCCGGGCGCGTTCCGACGAAACTTCGACCCCCTGGACTTCGAGCTGTCGCCCGGCATGGCCCCGGTGACGATCATGGTCGAGCGGGCCGCGACGGTGATCGGCCGCGTCCTCGACCCGGACGGCAAGCCCGTCGCCGGGGCGACCGCCGCGCCGGCCTTGACGGGGACGGGGAACTCGCTGACGGGCGACACGCGCTTCAGCGTGGAGACCGCCGCCGACGGCTCGTTCACGATGATGCTCCCGGCGAGCGGCGATCGCGAGTACAACCTCGTCGCGCACGACGGCAAGTACCAGGAATGGCGGACGTGGGCCAACGGAGTCCTGCCGCCGATCAGGACGAAGCCCGGCGAGGTGCTCCGCGACGTGGAGATCCGCCTGACGCGGCCGGCGACGGTCAAGGGCCGCGTCACCACGGCCGACGGCGAGCCGGCCGCGGGCGTCTCCGTGCGCGCCAGCGCGACCGACCGCATGGAGAACCGCTACTACGACCCGACCGCCCAGACGGCCGAGGACGGGACCTACGAGTTGAGGTTCGTCCGCCCCGGCGGGCAATTCATCCAGGTCGGCCCGTTCTGGCTCGACGCCCGCCAGGCCCCGGCGAAGAACTCGCAAACCGTGACGCTCGCCGACGGGGAGGTGAAGGAAGGCCTCGACTTCGTGGCGCCGGGCGGGGGAGGGCGCTAAACGCCCCCGCCCCCCCCGGCTTCTTCCTTGCCTCGGAGCGCCGGTGCGGGCAAGATGGCGGGTGGGCCGCCGCAACGGCGGGCCCCGCCCACCCTCCCCGCGCGCAGCGGAACCAGCCCACCGACGGCGGACGCGTGCGACGCCCGCCCGAAGCTCGCGCGAGGACGTCACCCAGACCGAGGGAGCCTCCCCGATGACCGATCCCGTTAACAACGCCGAAGGCCGGGCCGAGACCGGCCAGACCCGGCGCGACTGCCTCAAGACGGCGGCCATCGCCGGCGCGGCCTTCGCCGTCCCGACGATCGTGCCGGCCCGCGTTTTGGGCCGCGACGGCGCCGTCGCCCCCAGCGAGAAGATCGTCATGGCGGGGATCGGCCTCGGCCCCCGCGGCCAGTACGTCCTCGACTGGATGGGCCCGGAGAAGGACATCCGGTTCGTCGCCATCGCCGACGTCCAGAAGTCGCGCCGCGACGAGGTCAAGGCGAAGATCGACAAGCTCAACGGCGACCAGGACTGCAAGACCTACGCCGACTTCGAGGAGATGCTGGCCACCCGGCCCGACATCGACGGCGTGCTGCTGGCGACCGGCGACCGCTGGCACGCCCAGGCCGCCATCCGCGCCATGCGGCTGGGCAAGGACGTCTACTCCGAGAAGCCCTCCAGCATGACCGTCGCCGAGGGCCGGGCCGTCGTCGACGCCGCCGCTCGCTACGGCCGCGTCTACCAGACGGGCACCCAGCGCCTCAGCGAGGGGCCGTTCCGGCAGATCATCGAGCTGGCCCGCAAGGGGAAGCTGGGCAAGATCCACACCGTCCGCGCCCACATCGCCCCGTGGGACTCGGCCGACCTCAGCCACGCGTGGCTCCCCGAGGAGCCGCTGCCGCCGGCCGACGAGCTGAACTGGGACGCCTGGCTGGGCGGCTGCCCCTGGCGGCCGTACAACAGCGGCTACACCAAGGGGGGCTGGCGCGGCCACTACGACTTCCACACGAGCTGCATCGGCGAGTGGGGCGCCCACACCTTCGCCCAGGGCCAGGCCGGCATCGACGCGCTGGACACCTCGCCCGTCGAGTACGGCTACGTCAACAACGTCTCCGGCGACGGCATGGTCACCACCTTCGCCAACGGCGTGAAGATGGTCCTCCAGCGCGAGGGCTGGCGCGGCTCCTGCGGCATGACGTTCGAGGGGGACGAGGGCTCCGCCTCGTGCGCCGACGGCTACGAGAAGCCGGACGTCTCCTCGCCCGCGCTGGCGGCCGAGGGGGAGAAGCTGCTGGCCCAGTACATGGAGGAGACCGGCCGGCCGATGAACCACGTCCGCGACTTCTTCGACTGCGTCAAGTCGCGCAGGCAGCCGGTCGCCAACCCCGAGGTCATGCACCGCTCGATGTCGACGGTCCACGCGGCCAACGTCTGCATGTGGCTGCGCCGCGACGTCCAGTTCGACCCAGTCCGCGAGGAGTTCGTCGGCGACGCCGAGGCGAACCGCTTCCTGACCCGGGCCCAGCGCGCCCCCTGGATCATCTGAGAACCCGACGAGGAGCCCGAACATGAAGCCGAAAACCGCCGTTCTCGCCGGGGCCGCGCTCCTGGCCGCCTCGTCGTCGGCGTTCGCCCAGAAGGCCTCGCAGTCGGCCGGCAACCGCCGCCGCCGGGGCCAGGACGAGCTGATCGAGACCCTCCAGAAGCCCGACGCCACCCGCAAGGACCGGGCCGACGCGCTGCGCGTGCTGGCGCAGGTCGGCGACCGCGAGTGCGTGGAGGCCGTCGCGCCGCTGCTGAGGGACGAGGAGCAGGCCGACATGGCCCGCTACGCGATCGAGCCGATCCCGCACCCGGCCGTCGACGAGGCCCTCCGCGCCGTCGTCGCCGAGGCGAAGGGCCGGCCGCTCGTCGGCGCCATCGCCAGCCTGGGCGTCCGCCGCGACGCCAAGGCCGTCCCGGCGCTGGTCGAGAAGCTGTGCGATTCCGACGCCCAGGTCGCCATCGCCGCCGCGAAGTCGCTGGGCTGCATCGGCGGCGCCGCCGCCTCCCAGGCGCTCCGCGAGGCCCTGCCGAAGTCGAAGGACTTCGTCCAGGCCGCCGTCGTCGAGGGCCTGTTCCGCGCCGCGGAATCCCTCGCCTGCCAGAAGCAGTGCCAGGCCGCCGCCGACCTCTACGACGCGCTGGCCAAGGAAGCCCCGCTGGAGGCCGCCAAGAAGGTCGCCGCCGAACGCGCCGGGGCGCTCCGCAAGGCGTGAGCGTCCGGATGCATCGGGCCGCCTCCCCATCGACGGGGAGGCGGCTTGATGTCGGCCCGCCCGGATCTTAGCGCGGGTCATACCTCGACACCGGGATCGCGCGCCGGACCTCGGCGACGCGGTCCGGGTCGATCTCGGCCAACGCCAGCCCGGCGGGGCCGTCGGGGGCGGTGGCGAGGACGACGCCCCAGGGGTCGACGATCATGGCGCGGCCGTAGCTCTCGCGCAGCTCGGATTCCGCGCCGTGGCGGCCGTATTGCGCCGGGGCGATCACGAACGCCTGGCACTCGATCGCGCGGGCGCGGAGGAGTTCGGCCCAGTGGTCGCGGCCCGTCCGCATGGTGAACGCGGCGGGGACGCAGAGGATTTCGGCCCCCTGGCGCGCGAGCGCCCGGTACTGGTCGCCGAACCGCAGGTCGTAGCAGACGCTCAGGCCGAACCGGGCGAGCGGGGTCTCGGCAACGACGTACTCGTCCCCCGGCTCGATCGTGCGCGACTCCATCGCCCGGACGGCGTCGGAATGGTCGACGTCGAACAGGTGGATCTTCCGGTACACCGCCAGCCGCGAGCCGTCGGGCCCGAACAGGACGCTGGTGTTGCGGCAACGCTCCGGCGTCGTCCCGCGCTCGTTGAACGAACCGAGCAATAGGTGGACGCCGTGCCGCCGGGCCATAATGGCGAAGGCGGCGCAGGTCGGGCCGTCCAGCGGCTCGGCGAGGCGGACCTTGTCGTCGGCCGGGCCGAGGAAGTTGGCGTTCTCGGGCGCGGCGACGAATTTCGCCCCGTAGCCCGCCGCGCGGGCGACCAGGGCCTCGATGTCGGCGAGGTTGCGGCCGACGTCCGTGCCCGACGAAACCTGGATCGCTGCGGCCAGGAACATGGGATCGCGCCTTTCGGATTCGGGCGTCAGCGTTTGTGGTTCCACGCGGGGTTGCCGTAGACCTCGCGCTCGATGCCCGCGGCGTCGTCGAGCAGGTCGTCGGGCCATTCGGTCGCTACGGCTTGCAGGCCGAGCGCGGCGACGAGGGCCGCGACGACGCGGCCGGACCAGGCGAGGGGGTCGGCGTCGACCCCGGCCAGGTCGGCGGCGCCGGGGAGTTCGGGGACGGCGTCGGCGCGGCGGAGGAGCAGCGACGAATGCTGGAGCACCGCGCCGGCGCGGCGCCGCTGGGCGCTGCCGAGCAGCTTGGCTCCGCCGTGGACCAGGTCCTCGTCGTCGCGGCCGGCGAAGCAGAGGAAGGGGCGGTCGGGGTGCTCGCCCGCCTCGGCCGGGTCGAGGTCGCCGTGGCGACGCGCCGGCGCGCCCGCCGTCGCCCGGAGTTGGGCCGTCGCGCGGTGGACGGCGCGATAGA
>NZ_JBBCIR010000075.1:0-24603 GCF_037189885.1 Paludisphaera sp. | reverse complement strand
CGTCTCGCTGTCATTCACGATCGACCGGATTGTCAAAGATCGGCGACCTGACTTCGTAGCAAGGTCTTCGCTGACCTTCCTACGCCGCGTGTCGCCTTCGAGTTCGCCCCGCCGTCGACGATTTCGGCCGACCCGTCGTTGATGACCAGGTCGGCCGTGTGTTTGTCGTCGTGGCGTTGTCCGCTCGACAAGAGAGATAGTACCAGGATCGCGGCGAGGGTCAACGGTCCAGTGGGGAATGTTCTTGCAATTAGTCTCTAACGATCGTCATAGAAACGAGTTAGATCTCCGAGTTTTCCGTGGACTTTCTCGTAGCTCGCTCCATATGCCTCCCCCACGGGCCGGTTTTACCGGTTCCTCGGTCTCTGGACGGTCGGATTCTGGCCTCGACGATTGGACGACTGGCAATTTAGGGGTTCAGGAGCCGATAAGGGAATCTACGGAAGCCAGGGATTGGCTCCGAATCCTGAGGGAGTGGGATCGACCATGGGTGCTGCAGGACTATCGCACGCGAGGCGGTCGATCGGACGCCGGGGGAGGAGCGGCGGGCGGGCTGGGTTTACTCGGCCCGCCAGAACGGAGTGCCCCGCGATGACGACGGACGTCGACGAGGCGACCCAGGTCGACTGGGTCCAGAGCGTGCTGTTCGACCGCGGTTATCTGTCTCGGATCCGCGGCGAGGCCATCAAGGTTTACCTCGTGGTGATCGAAGCGGTGGGGGGCCTGCCCGACCGCAGCGTCACCATCAGCCTGAATCAGCTCACCGCCCGGACGCGGCTTTCGACCCCCACGGTCATCGACGGCCTCTCGCAATTGGAGCGGCTGGGGCTGGTCGTCTCCACGACGGGCCCCCGGGGGAAGGTGAAGACGTACTACGTCGCCGACCCGCCGACCCTGGACGCGAACTGAATCGCCCGCTCGCGCCCGCGCATGCGCACGCGAGGGGTTTTTGGGACGCGCCGCCGTCGGCGGGGCGTCGTCGCGCGAATTCGAGTCGAGGTGGCATCCGGCCATGGGATCGTACTTCTTCCGAGTCGAGCACGACCTGCTGCGGTCCGACGCCTTCCGGTCACTGGGAGGCTCCGCGATCAAGGTCTACCTCGTCATCGGGCTCTTCTCGGACTTCGGGACCGATTGGGGCTATCCCAGCACCCGGACCATCGCGCGCCAGGCGGGCCTGAGCCGCCAGACCGTGATCGACGCCATCCAGGAGCTGGTCGAGGCCGGGCTGCTGATCGCGAACAAGTCGCGGGGCAGGTCCACCGCGTACCGGGTGATCCGCCAGCCGGCCCCCGAGCGCCGGCCCACCGGCGACCGCGCCCTCCCGGTGGACAAGAAAACCAGGCCGGCCCCGAAAACCGGCCAAGATCTTTTAGATCCCGCCCCGAAAACCGGTCCAGAACCCTTAGTCGACCCCTCGAAAACCGGGCTATTTTCTTTAGTCGAGCCGGTCCAGAAGGTGGACCACGGCGGCCGCGAGGATGGGCCCAAACGAGAGACAGGATCAAAAGAAGACACAGCGTCGGCCCCGATCCCCGGGACGCCCTTCCGGCTGAGCCCCGACGGACGGCTCCTTGTTGCTGTGGATTTGCAGGAACTGTTGACGAATCAGGGACTCCCGGAGAATCTCGCGAGCCGCCTAGTTACGCAACGCGACCCGGAGGCGGTGGCGAAGGTGCTCCTCAACGCCTTCTACCTCCAAAGCCTAGGTAAGCTGCAAAACGGCCCCGGCTATATCCGCGCGGGGATCGAGGACGGGTATGACCTGCTCCCCCAGGTGGCGAATCGCCTGGAGAATCGACGCCGCGAGCTGGCGGAACGGCTGCGGCGGATCGAGCACGAGAAGCGGCAGGCGCGCGAGGTCGACTCGCTCGCGACCCAGGAAGCTGCCGTCTCGTACGTCCTCGAGAATCTTCATCCCGAGGAACTAGAACGGCTTACGGCCGTCGCCCTGGAGTCGCTCCCCGAGCCGGTCGTCCGCCGAAATCCCACGCTCTCCAACCCTTTCGTCCGCGGCAAGGTCTACGAGCTAGCGTGCGGCGATCCCGTCGACTGAGCCTCCCTCGACGACTTCCGAGTCGAGCCGAAAACGCGGTCCCCGGGGCCGCGTTTTTTCATGCGCGGCGGGGTCACGGATTGGCAGTCGTCACGGCATGCCAAAATGGCGGTCCAGGTGTTGCCGCGAACGGGAAGCCGCCGCTAGACGCTTGTGTTATCTAGTTGCCCACTTGCGTGATCCCGGATGCGGGATTTGCTGATTCGGGATGACGCTGGCGTGTCCCGCCCTCCGCCGGTTTGCGGAGGATCAGGAGGTCCCGGACCTGCCCCAGCAGGCGGCCTTCGACGCGGGCGCGGCGGACCTGCTGGGGGGTGTAGTCGCCGCTCATGGGGCAGCTGACCCGACGCTCGGGGAGGAAGCCGGCGGCCGTCGCGGCCTGGTAGCCGAGGAAGACGTGGTCGATGTAGCCGTGGCCGCGGGGGAGATCCTTCTCGGTTTGAGTCGCCAATAAAAGCGCGAATCGGCCGCCGGGCCTGAGGCCTATAAAAGCTGATTCGGCGAGTCCCCGGAGGAACTCGACCCAGGCTTCGAGGGGGGCGGAGGCGACGCCCTCACGGTGGTACTTCCGCGCCAGCATGGAGTGATACGGGGGGTCGCAGAAGACGAGGTCGCAGCCGAGGGCTTCGGGGGGGAGCCCGAGGCGGACGTCGAGCGGGGCGATGTCGGGGCGGACGGGGTCGAGGTCATAGGCGAGGCAGCGGCGGTTCATGGCGGTCGCCACGTCCAGGGTGGTGCCGCCGCCGGCCATGGGGTCGACGACCAGGTCGCCCGGGTCGGTGAAGTAATGGAGCGCGTGGGCGACGAGGTCCGGGGGGATGGAGCCGGGATGGGGGACGCCGAAGGCCCGATCGTGGCGGAACGACCAGACGTCGTAGGGGGTGGGGCGGAAGTCGCGGGCGTACTTGTCGCGCCGTCGGAGATCCTTGTAGGCCGCGTGGATGGTCTTGGTCTCCGCGTCGAGCTGCGCGACCCCGGCGATGGCGCGGGGGTCCCCCTCGCGAGCCTTGGACCAGATCGCGCGGGCCTGGCGATACAAGTCCTTGCCCCCCAGGCCGATGCGGTCGGCAATGGCGACGTCGGTGCGACCGACCCCGGCGACGCGCCCCCCCCTCCCCCGCCCCTCGTCGCCCGGAGCGTCGGAATTCCGACGCTCGGCGTCGTCCCGCCAGGAAGGATGATCGCCGAAGGGGATGGTGCGCGGGCCGATGGTGGGGGCGTCGGGAAGTGGGGCCTTGCGGAGATTCGCGCGGCTGCGGGATTTGGCCTCGGCGGAGAGGAGCCCTTCCAGGGCGTCGGCCTCACGCATGAGCTGGCTGAAGGTCTTGCGACGCTGGCGGTTATGCTCCAGGACGACTCGGCGTCGCTCGTCGTCCGAATCGAACTCGCGGACAACGCAGGGGACGCGGTCCATCCCTAGCTCGATCGCCGCGGCGAGCCGGCGGTGTCCCGAGACGACCTCCCATCGCCCTCGCCCCAATCCGGGCGCGACGATCAGCGGCTCCAGGATGCCGTGTTCGGCGATGCTAGCGACCAGGTCGGCGACGCGGCCGGTGGAATCGCCGTAAATTGCGACGCTGAATAGGTTCCGATCGAGCGACCGGACGTCCATCAGGGCGTGCGGCGGCTCGGCGGGGAGTGCCGGGCCGGGGATCGGGGCCGTGGCCCGTCGCGCGGCGGTGGGCATGGGGGACGTCCTTGTCCGGTGATGTCGATCCTGGGGATTTCGCCGGCAATCTAGCAGAGCGGGGCGGGGCTGTCGAGGAGAGTGGGCGTCAGCGGCGGTCCAGGTACTCGCGGAGGGCTTCCCGGACGTCGGGCAGGTCGCGACTGCGGAGGTCGGCGGACAGGTCCATGATCGAGCCCCACGCGCGTCCGGCCTCGGCGATCGCGCGCAGGGCGGCGACCTGGCGGTCGTCCAGCGATTCGATCGGGCGGTAGGGCGGGTCGCCGAAGCGGAGGCCGATCAGCGCCCCGAGGCGATGGAGCGGCCCGGGGGGCGGGGCCGGGGGCCGGCGGGGGGCCGGGAGGACCCGGTCCAGGAGGTCGGCGGCGAGGCTGGCCGCGTGGTAGTGCTCGACCAGCCCGACGCCCGCGATCATCGCGGGGACGGCCAGCGCGTCGTCCATCCGCTCGATGGCCTGGCGGGTCATCTCGATGGCCTCCACGGGGGCCCAGGGTTGGTCCGCGAGCAGGTCGTCCAGCGGTTGCGGGTCCGCGAACGCCGACGCGACCCGCGCGACCGTCTCGGCCGGCGTCCGCTGGCGGAGGATCTCGGCTATGGCGACGGCGGCGGCCCAGCCGATCGGGCCGTCGGCCGGGATCGCGCGGAGGAACGCGACGTCGGCCTCGCGACCCAGGGTGCCCAGGCGGAGAGTCAGGTTGAACCGCTCGGATTCGTCGGGTCGGGCGGCGAAGGCGGATCGAAGCGCCTGGGCCGCCTCGTCGGCCCGGCCGACGCACGCGCCGAGCGCATGGGCGGCGGCCATCCGGATTCGCCGGTCTCGCGCCTCCAGCAGCCGGATGTACTCCGGGACGCCCGCCTCGACGGCTTCAAGCGTGGCGCGGACCCACGACCGTTCGCGGCCGAGTTTCTCGTGGAAGCCGAGCGTCGAAGCGAGGTCCGGGATGACATCTTGGTGGACGTCCAGGTAGGACGAGCCGGTCGCCAACTCGCCCAGGAGGCAGAGGACCCCGGCCCGATCCGCCGTGGAGTCGTCGGCGAGGAGTTCGATCAGGAACGGGACGGCGTGGGCCGACGCCTCGTAGACCGTCCCCTGGTGGCAGATGTTCCCGAACAGAGCGTGGAGGGCCTCGGCCCGCGCGTCGGGATCGGACGACGCGAGCGCGCGGAGCTGGTCCGGGACGTCCGTCGCCGGCCCGTAGGCGTGGCCGAGCGCCTTCCAGTCGATCGCGTCGAGGCCTTCGAGCACGGTTCGAACCTCCGTGGGCGCGGCCAGTGTCGACGACACGGGTCGCGCGGGCAACCCGGCGACGCCTCGACTGGACGCGGATCGCCTGGAATCATTGCATGGAGTTGGCCCATCAGATCGATCCCGCCACCACGAAGGAGGCCCGGCCCATGGGCACAAGTGTCGAGTTCTCGACCGATCCTGGCCGCATCGCCGCGCTCCGGGCGGAGGGGGAGTCGCGGCGGCCGGTCGACGCGCTGGAGCGGTTCTTCAGGGAACTGCCGGAGATGTTCGGGCTGAAGGAGGCCCATCGGGAGCTGCTGCGGGAGCGTCGGCGGGAGGCGGTGCCCCGGCTGCTGGAGGTTGCGGCGCGGGAACTGGCGACGACCGTGGCGGGGACGGCGGCGATCCGGGCCCTGTGCGCGCTGGAGGAGCCGGCCGTCCTGCCGATCGCCCGCGAGGCGCTGCGGGACGCGAAGGCGACGTGGCGGCATTCCCTCATGAGCGGCGACGTCGGGTTCCTGGCGACCGACGCCGAGATTCGCCGGATGCTCCTGGAGGGGCTGGATTCGCCCGATCGGATCGTGGCGGAAAGGGCCGTGCAGGAGTGCGGCGTCCTGGCGATACCCGGGGCCGTGGAACGGTTCGCGGAGTTAATCCACCGGCCGGACGCCCCGGATCGTCCCCGGCTGGCGTTCTGGCTCGGCGCGCTCGATCCCACGCCCGAGAACGTGGCGGCGATCGAGGCGGCGTGGCTCGACCACTCGACGAACGGGCTCGATGACTACTGGTTCCTCACGGGGCTGTCGCGCGCGATCGAAGGAGGGGGGTCGCCCGAGGGCCGTCGCGCGGCGGTCGGGGTCTTGTCGCGCCGGTTCGGGGAGGTCCGCGACGGCGAGCGGGCGCGGAGCTTCACGGCCACGGTCGGCTCCGCCCTGGACGCCCTGCGGCGGGCCGCGCCGGAGGACCATCGGTGCGTCGAGATCGCGCTCGACATGCTCGGGGAGCGTGGCCCGGTCGTCCTGGGCAAGGAGGGGGCGCGGGACGCGCTGAACGTGATCGCCGCGGGGGATCCCCCCCTGCACCGCGCGACGGTCCTGGAGATGCTCCCGCGACGCGACGCGTTCCCCCTCGCCGCGGCCGAGTCGCTGGGGAGGGCGTATGAGGGGACCGGCGACGCCGAGGTCGTCGCGGCGATCCTGGCCGCCCGGGCCCAGCACGGCGCGAACGGGACGTTCGACGAGGCGCTCGCCAGGATCGGCGGCGCGGAGGCCGTCGCGGCGGTCGAGGGCCGGGTGGGCGACGAGCCTTCGATGGACCGGATGCGGCTCCTCTGGCGGACTCGGGGACTCGACCCCCAGTCCGCGCTGGACCGGCTGGCGGCCCTCGGCGTTTTGAGCGACGCCGACGGTCTGGCCCAGGCCGCCGCGCGGTCGCTCCGGGAGAATTGGCCCGATTGCGAGCCCGAGCCGGCCGACGTCTTCCTGGACACCCTGCCCCGCGCCGGGATCATGGTCGTCCTGGGCGGCGAAACCGACATGGTCCCGCCGCGCCACGACAACCTGATCCTCGGCCTGACCCAGGCGACCCGGGGGAGGTTTGTCGTCGAGGCCGCCCGCGAGTCGTGGAACCTGCCGCCGGGCGTGTCCGAGGAGGACGTCCACGACCACGAATCGGTCGATGGCTCGGATTACACCGTGGAGTTCCTGCACGACGGCCGCGTCGTCGCGTTCCACGCGAAGTACCTCGGCGATTGGCGCGACGTCGACGCCCTGGCCGTCGCGATGAACGAGGCGCTCCGCGAGTCGGGCCGCGACGAGCGATTTCACCCCCTGATGGACCCCGACCAGGCCGCCTTCCTGCTCGTCGCGCCCACGATCGCCGACCTCCTGCGTCGGGAATTCTTCGCCCCGATCGACGGGCCGGCGCGGGCCCGAGGTGGGTAGTCGGGACGGGCCGGGGGACAAAATTTGGATCTTCTCGATTTTGTTCCTTGCATGTGTCCGGATTTCGGTATACTTGGGACGGTCGGGCCGAGCGTTGCTCCGCTCGTCGTCCGATCGAGTCCGCCCTGGGCTCACCTTTCTTCTCGGCCCGGAAAGCGCAAAGCGGGCCGCCCACGCCTCGGAGCCGATCTTGGCCAAGAAGCTTTACGTCGGGAACCTGACCTACAACATCGTCGACGCCGACCTCCAGGAGCTGTTCTCCGCCTACGGCGGCGTCCTCAGCGCCCAGGTCATCATCGACCGGGACACCAATCGCTCCAAGGGCTTCGGCTTCGTCGAGATGGAAACCGACGAAGGGGCCCAGGAAGCCATCGCGGCCCTCAACGGGCACAACTACGATGGCCGCAACCTCACCGTTAACGAAGCCAAGCCTCGCGAGCCCCGCTCCGGCGGCGGTGGCGGCTATGGCGGCGGCGGTGGTCGCGGTGGCTACGGCGGCGGGGGCGGCGGCGGTCGCCGCTATTGACCCGCCCGGCCGGCGTACCGCGCCCGGCCCCTCATTCCGGAACGCGTCCGCTTGATCGGACGCCGTCGCCCCTCCCCCACCCACGCGGGGGCGGGGCGAACCTTTGCGCCGACCGACGGCATCGGTCGGCCGCCTGGTCGCCCTCGCGGCGACGATCATGAAAACGACGCGCCCGCGGGCCTCCTCCGGCCCGACGGCCCCCGCGCGCTCCTCGACGACCCGGGTGGATGGGGGTATCCTCGGCGATAACTTCCACCATCTTGGACTCGGCCGAGGCCGAGGCCTCGCCCCGCCGGAGGTCGTCGCCATGGGTCGCAGGGGATTCCTCGTCGTCGCATCGCACCTCGCGTGGCTTCTCGTCGGGACGGCCGGCGGTGACGAAGGGCTGCCGGACGCGAAGCCCGTCCCCAGGTGCCAGGTGCTGCCGCTGCCGGGCGGTCAGGCGTCGTTCGAAGTCGACGGCCGCGAGGTCGCCCGGTACTGGTTCGACGCGCGGCAAACGCGCCCGTTCGTCTACCCGCTGGTGGGGCCCTCGGGGCGGTCGCTGACCCGGATGGGGCACCCGCGCGACCCGATGGGGCACGCGCACCACGATTCGTTCTGGGTCTCACACCAGAGCGTGAACGGCCGGAATTACTGGGAGAACGGCGAGTCGGCCCGAATCGTCCCGCGCCGGGTGGTCCGATACGACGACGGCGACGCCGAGGCCGCGATGATCGTCGAGAACGACTGGGTCGGTGCCGACGGCCTCCTCGACCTACGCGACCGCCGCCGCATGGCCGTCCGGCCGCTCAAGGACGGCGAATGGCTGCTCATCCTGGACCTCCAACTGGAGGTCCCCGGCGACGCCCCGGTCGTGCTGGGCGAGACGGCGTTCGGGCCCGTGGGCGTCCGGATGGCGAAGACCATCGGCGTGAACGACGGCGGCGGCCGGATCCGGAACTCCGAGGGGGACGAGGGCGAGCAGGGCCCGGACGGCTGCTTCCGCAAGCCCGCCCGCTGGGTCGACTACTCCGGCCCCATCGCCCGCGACGCCGCCGAGGGGATCGCGCTGCTGGACCACCCGGCCAACTTCGGCCACCCCACCCCCTTCCACGTCCGCGGCGACGGCTGGATGGGCGCCAGCCCGACGCTCGGCGGCCCCAGGACGATCCGGCCCGGCGCCCCCCTGCTCCTCCGCTACGGCCTGTACGTCCACCGCGGCGTCCCCTCCCGCGAGGCCATCGACGCCGTCTGGTCCGAGTTCGCCCGCGACACGCCCCAGCCCGTCCCAGCGAAGTGACCGCGGGGCTCCGGTTGACATCTACCGGCGGTCCAGTACGATGCGAGCCGTTGATACTGGTCGGACAGTAGATTGGCCCGTCGGCCAGGACCACGGGGCGTCCCGTAGGTCGCGCCGGCGGGCTACGGGTCGAGACGTAGGAGACCGCGATGTCCGAATCGCCGCCGACGCCGAGGGAGTTGGAGGCGCTGAAGGCCCTGTGGCGCGGGGGCCCCGCGACCGTGCGCGAGGTCCACGAGGCCATGGGGGCGAGGGAGGAGGGCCTGGCGTACACCACGGTGCTCAGCCTGCTCCAGACGATGGAGAAGAAGGGGCTGGTCGGCCACGAGCCGGCGGGGAGGGCCTACGCCTACTTCGCCCGGGTCCGCCGCGACGCCGTCCTGGGCCTCCTGGCCGGGCGCTTCCTGGACGACGTCTTCGACGGCTCGCTGGGCGAATGCGTCGCCCTCGCGCTGCGGTCGCGCAAGCCCGCGCCGGCCGACCTGGAGGCGATCGAGCGGGCCGTCGCCGAGGCCCGCGAGGTCGCCCGGGGTCGGAAAGGGGGGGCGCGATGATCGGGATCGACGCGGGCGGGGCGGGTCATGCCTCCCCGGTCCCGCCGCGGTCGTCAGGCCGTCAGGCCCCGGCCCTCGCCTTGCGACGACGGAAGTGGCCCAGGGCCAGCGCGCAGGCGATCCCGCCCGAGATCAGCGACGACGGCTCCGGGACCGCGGCGGGCGCGAAGGTGAAGGCGATGGCCGACGACGAGGTACCACTGATCCGGGCATCGACACCGGCGTAGTTGATTTGGACTTCGTTCCCGTTCAGCAGGGTGACCGAGATGGGGGAGAACTCGCTGGAGCCGTCCACGGTGGCCGAGAGGATGGTCGGCCCGGAGAGCACCCTCAGGATAAACCCATTGAAATTGCCCGAGCTGAAGATCGTGCCCCCGTCCGGGAGGGTCAAGACGAGCCGGTCGTCGGTGATGTCCGCCTGGATCCCTGAATTGTAGCCGGCATAGGATCCGGGTCCATACTCCACGCCCGCCGAGACCACCACGTCGCCGGGATCGACATAGAGGTTGGTCGTCTCCGGAAAATAGGCCGAGACATTCACCGTGGAGCCCATCAGGCCGGCGGTCGCGGGCCGCGAGGCCCCGAGCATCAGCGTCAGCCCCAGCAACGCCGCGATCACGAGCCGCTTGGACATGCATTGCATCATCATCGATCCTCCCCCTGTCATCGGGCGGGATGCCCCGAGAGCCCCCAATGGACTTCGATCATCCTCGACCGGGTTACGAAAGGTTGTACTAATTTTGATCTAAACGATGTATTTCGTGGTGCGAAAATGAATCGTGGTGGGCGCTTTTGGTGATTCGTGGAGACTCTGGCCGCGGCCCCGGCATCCCGACGGCGGCGAAGGGGGACGCGGCCTCGCTCCGTCCCGAACGAGCGGGTCCTATGGGAGGGGCGCGGGGCGCGTTAGAGTCGCGGCAAGGGCCGTCCCGGGGCGTCGACGCCGGCGCGGGGGGCCCGGCCGCGATGGAGGACCTCCCGATGACCCTTCGCCGAACCTTCCCGACCGCCCTGGGGGCCTGGCTCGCCGCGACGGCCGCATGGGCCCAGGCCGAGGTGGTGAGCGTCGCCCCCGACGGCCGGATCGCCTCGCTCCGGCAGGCGCGCGACCATGTCCGGGAGCTTCGCAAGGGGGCGAACGGCGAGCGGGAGCCCGTCACGGTCCGGTTCGCCGCCGGGATGTATCGGGTGACCGAGCCCGTCGCGTTCGGCCCCGAGGACGGCGGCGTCGTCTATGAGGCCGAGCCCGGCGCGACGGTCGTCCTCGACGGCGGCCGCGAGATCGTCGGTCTCTCCGCCGCCCCCGACGGCCTCTGGACGGCCAGGATCCCCGAGGCCGCCGCCGGCGGCAAGCCGTTCGAACAGCTCTACGTCAACGGCCGTCGCGCCACGCGGGCGCGGACGCCCAACGAGGGGTTCTTCTACATCCGCAAGCCGCTCGCCAGGGCCGTCGACCCCGCGACGGGGGAGGAGGGCCCGGCGACCAATCGCGCGTTCGTGGCGGATCGCCGCGACCTGGAGGCGTTCGCGGGGCTCTCGGCCGACCAGCTCAAGGACGCCAACGTCGTCGTCCATCACTCGTGGGAGGTCTCGCGGCACCGCGTCGCCTCGGTCGACGCCGAGACGGGCAACGTCGTCCTCACCGGCCCGGCGCCCTGGCCCTTCCTGCAATGGGGCGCGAATCAGCGCTATTATGTCGAGAACGTCCGGTCGGCCCTCGACCGGCCCGGCGAATGGTTCCTCGACCGCGACGGCACGCTCTACTACAGGCCCCTGCCCGGCGAGGAGATCGGCAAGGCCCGCGTCGTCGCGCCGGTCGCCGAGGCGTTCATAACCATCCAGGGCGATCCCGACGGGGGCTCGCTGGTGGAGGACCTGACCTTCCGCGGCCTGACGTTCCGGCACTCGGCCTATTCGCTGCCGCCCCAGGGGCAGGGCGACCCCCAGGCCGCCGTGAACATCCCGGCCGTCGTCATGGTCGACGGGGCGAGGCGAGTGGCGCTGGAGGGCTGCCGGATCGAGCACGCCGGGATCTACGGCGTCTGGTTCCGTCGCGGCTGCTCGGACAGCAAGGTCGAGCGTTGCGCCCTGGTGGACCTGGGGGCGGGGGGAGTGCGGATCGGCGAGACCGGGATGCCGGCGAAGCCGGAGCACGCGACCGGCGGGATCACCGTCGACGACTGCATCATCCGGGGATACGGCCGCTGGTTCCCCGGCGCGATCGGCGTGTGGATCGGCCAGTCCAGCGACAACGCGATCACGCACAACGACATCGCCGACGGTTATTACACAGCCGTATCCGTCGGCTGGTCGTGGGGTTACAATGAGACCGCCTGCAAGCGCAATACCATCGAGTACAATCGCCTGCACCACATCGGCCGCAACCTCCTGAGCGACATGGGGGGCGTCTACACGCTGGGGCTCTCCCAGGGGACCAGCGTCAGCCACAACGTCATCCACGACGTCGATTCGTACAACAAGGCCGGCGCGGGGGGCTGGGGCCTGTACAACGACGAGGGCTCCACCGGCATCGTCCTGGAGGGAAACCTCGTCTGGAACACCACGACCGGGAGCTACCACCAGCACTACGGCCGCGAGAACGTCGTGCGCAATAACATCCTGGCCTTCAGCAAATACGGCCAGGTGATGCGCAGTCGCGCGGAGGACCACCTGTCGTTCACGCTGGAGAATAACATCATCTACTGGCGGGGCGGCCCGCTGCTGACCGGCAACTGGTCCGACCACAAGAACTACCGCCTGGATTCGAACCTCTATTACGAGGCCTCGGGCGCCCCGGTGGAGTTCCCCGGCGGCCTGTCGCTGGAGGCGTGGCGGGAGGCGACGGGTCAGGACGAGCATTCCAGGGTCGCCGACCCGAAGTTCGTGGACGCGGCGAACCATGATTTCCGGCTCCAGCCGGGAAGCCCGGCGGCGTCGGTGGGGTTCAAGCCGTTCGACGCCTCGAAGGCCGGCGTGCGAGGCGAGGGCCCGTGGCGGGCCGAGGCCGACGCCCCCCTGCCCGACTCCCCCCCCGCGCCGAGCCCGCCGCCGCTGTCGGTCTCGGAAGGCTTCGAGGGCGACGCGCCGGGCGAGCCGGGCTACACACCGGCTTCCGCCACCCTCTCGCACGGCGGCCGTCCCGAGTTGTCGGCCGTGACCGAGGAGACGGCGGCGTCGGGCCGTCGCGCCCTGAAGCTCGCGGACGCGGCCGGCCTGGCCAACGGGTTCGACCCGCATTTCTACTTCTCGCCGCGCTACGGCGAGGGCCTGGCGACCTGCTCGTTCGCGATCCGGGTGGAGCCGGGGGCCGTCTTCTACCACGAGTGGCGCGACGGCTCGTCCCCGTACCGGGTCGGCCCGAGCCTCTGGTTCCGCGACGGCAAGCTGTTCGCCGGCGACCGCGCCGTGGCCGACGTGCCGGCCGGGAAATGGCTGCGCGTGCGGGTGTCGACGCGGCTGGGCGTCCACCGGCCGACCTGGGACCTGGCCGTCGAAATCCCCGGCGTGGAGCCCGTCAAGCTGACCGGCCTTCCCGTCGCCCCCGGGCTGAAAACCGTCGACTGGGTCGGCTTCGTCAGCCCCGCCGAACGCCCGACGGCCGTCTACCTGGACGACCTGGAGTTGGACGTCCGGCCATAATCCGGCCGCGCAGGGCGGCGGAACCGGAAGAAAAAAGCGAGTTCCGCCGGCGTCGACTTGCGACGGACTCGTCGAATCGGTATGTTGCCCTGCGAGTCATGTCGCGCGGGGGCGGGAGTCGCCCGGGTTCGAGAGCCGAAGTCGGTCGGTCGCGGGTTCCGCCCATCGTCCGGAATGGGGCCGCCATGTCGCC
The DNA here is from genome assembly GCF_037189885.1 of Paludisphaera sp. Lineage (NCBI taxonomy): Bacteria > Pseudomonadati > Planctomycetota > Planctomycetia > Isosphaerales > Isosphaeraceae > Paludisphaera > Paludisphaera sp. Next base: position 11,495 of record NZ_JBBCIR010000075.1, on the reverse strand, counting down.
TTCATCCATTTACCGCGGGCCGAAAGCGGGAGCGGGGATCCTCCTCGCCCTCGTGGCCTGGCTGGCGCTCGCGCCGGCGGCGGGGGCGCACTGCGGCTCGCGGGCGATGTCGGGGGCCTCGGCGTCGCTCGACCCGTCGGCGGGGCTGGAGGTCGTGGCGCTGGGGGCCGAATCGTCCCCCCTCGACCCGCCCCCGACGCCCGCTTGCGAGGGCGCTTCCTGCTCGGGACGCGCGCCGGCGCCCCTGCCCGGCCGCGGCTTCGAGACCATCCCCTCCCGGGGCGACGGCATGGCCGAGGCCGTCGCGACCGCCCATCCCCCCGCCTCGTCGCGGCGGCCCCGGGTCGTCGACGAGACGCTCGACGACCCCCGCGCGCCCTCGGGGATCTTCCATCCCCCCCGACGCCCTTCCTGATCGAAGCCCACTCTTCCCGACCCATGCCCATCCCGCGCGCGTCGCACGCGCCGCGCGTCCGGACGCGAGGAGATCGATCATGAAGAACGCGATGAAGCTCGGCTCGTTCGAGGCCCTCTTGCTCCCGACCGACGACGCCTTCACCCGCCTGGGGACGCTGGGGGTCGTCGGCGGCGGCCTGCTGGCGCTGGCCTCGATGATGTTCTAGACCAGGCGCCGCAGGGGGGTCCGCGAGAGCGCCCAGGCCGCCGCGAAGGAGAGCGCGACGACCGCCAGGGCCTGGGCGGTCGGCGGCAGGTCGGGCGTCGGCAGGCGGTTGAAGGCGAAGTAGATCGCCCGGTGGACGACCATGTGGATGAGGTAGACCCCCATGGCCAGCCCGGCGGCGTCGGTCAGCCAGCGCGGCGGGTCGAACCGCCAACTCGCCGCCGCCGCCACCAGGATCATCGCCATCCCGTACCGCGCCGCCAGGTCGTCGCCCAGGCCGACGGCGACCGCGGCGCAGGCCGTGGCGGTCGACGTCGCGAGGAGGGCCACCCCCCGGCCGCTCCCGCGGCGCGTCGCGGTCCCGACGGCCAGCCCCAGGAACACCGCGGGGATCGCCCGCAGCCACTGCGGCCAGGGCGTCCCGGCGTCGTCCCGGTATGACCCGTCCAGGGCCACGGCCACCAGCGCCGCGAGGGCCACGGTCGCGGCCAGGGCGCACGTCCCCGCCGCCGGCAGCCCCTCGGTGAGCCGCCGCGCCGCGTCGACGGCCAGGATCATCACGAAGGCGAAGGGCAAGTACCAGAGATGGACCGACGCCCCCGTCACGAGCACCCGCGGCCCCAGCTCCTGGACGACGGACGTGCCGAGCCGCCAGTAGATGGCGGCGTCGACGGCCCCGTAGACCGCGCACCAGAACGCCCAGGGGGCCAGGAGCCGGATCGCCGACCGGCGGGCCTGCTCCGCCAGCGGCCGGGGCTCGCGGCGGCCCGCCGCCAGGGCCGCCGAGATGATCGTGAGCGCCGGCAGCCTCCAGGCCGTGTACCGGGAGCCCGGCGCCCCGGCGTGGAACGCGACGATCGCCGCCAGCGCGACCAGCCGGAGGACGTCGAATCCCGCCATCCGCGGCCTGGCCGCGAGATCGCCCGCGTGATCGCGCCGACCCGCGGCGACCGCCGCCGGGCGCGATATCTCCTCGATGCACCTCACGTGTCGGCCCTCGCTCGTCGATTCCGTTCAACGTCGTGTGAAGGGGCGCCGTCGCCGCTCGCCTCCGCGCCGGCCTCCTCTGTCTATCATGGAATTGGGCGTCGCGCCAACCGCTCGCGGCCCGATTTCGCCCCATCGCGCGCAAATTCGTTTCTGTGATCGCAAGCATGCCCGGGGGGCCGCGTGGCCGCCGGGCGCGGGCTTTCCGGCCGGTCCGGTCTGGCGTCGGCGGGGGCGTTGGGCTCTAATTCATGATCCAGCGGACGGCCCGACCGACGCGCGCGTCGCGGCCCGGGCCCGTCCCAGCGAAACCGAACAGCCCCGCGCCCGGCCCCGCGCCGGCGCCCGTCCCGCACCCGGTCGACCCATGAAACTTGAGACGATCTGCATCCACGGCGGCGCCGGCCCCGACCCCTCCACGCAGGCTCGCGGCGTGCCGCTGCATCGCACCACGTCCTACGTCTTCAAGGACACCGAGCACGCCCAGAACCTGTTCGCGCTCAAGGAGCTGGGGAACATCTACACCCGGCTCATGAACCCCACGACCGACGTGCTGGAGAAGCGGGTCGCGCTGCTGGAAGGGGCCCCGGAGCCGGGGGGCCTGGCGGTCGCCTCGGGGATGTCGGCCATCTTCCAGTCGATCATCAACCTGGCCCAGGCCGGCGACAACATCGTCTCGGCCCGGAACCTCTACGGCGGCACCTTCACCCAGTTCAACGACTCGCTCCCGCCGCTGGGCATCCAAACGAAGTTCGTCGACTCGACCGACCCGGACAACTACGCCAGGGCGATCGACGACAAGACCCGCGCCCTGTTCTGCGAGTCCGTCTCGAACCCGGCGCTCGAGGTGACCGACCTGGAGGCCGTCGCCAAGGTCGCCCACGACCACGGCCTGCCGCTGGTCGTCGACTCCACGTTCTCCACCCCGTTCCTCTGCCGCCCGTTCGACCACGGCGCCGACGTCGTCGTCCACGCGCTGACGAAGTGGATGGGGGGGCACGGCACGGCCATCGGCGGCATCGTGATCGATTCCGGCCGGTTCAACTGGGCCGCCGGCAAGCACCCGCTGTACACCACGCCGGACACCAGCTACCACGGCATCCGCTGGGGGATCGACCTCCCCGAGCCGCTCGCCCCGCTGGCGTACATCCTGCGCATGCGGACCGTCCCGCTGCGCAACCTGGGGGGCTGCATCTCGCCGGACAACTCCTGGATGTTCCTCCAGGGGATCGAGACGCTGCCGCTGCGGATGGAGCGCCACTGCCAGAACGCCCTGGCCGTCGCCAAGCACCTGAGCGCCCACGACCGGGTCGACTGGGTCCGCTATCCCGGCCTGGAAGGCGACCCGATGCACGACCTCAACAAGAAGTACCTCAAGGGCAAGGGGGGCGCGATGGTCGTCTTCGGCATCCGCGGCGGCGCGGCGGCCGGGTCGAAGTTCATCGAGTCGCTCAAGCTCTTCTCCCACCTGGCGAACGTCGGCGACGCCAAGAGCCTGGCCATCCACCCGGCCACCACGACCCACGCCCAGCTCACCGAGGAGCAGCAGCGCGCGGGGGGCATCACCCCCGACCTCGTCCGGCTGTCCGTCGGGATCGAGCACGTCGACGACATCCTCGCCGACATCGACCAGGCGCTGGCGTCCGCCACGGCCTGAGGCCGGCGCGGCCGCGAGGCGGAAACTCGCCCCCCTCCCCCCGGAGGGGGTGCCCAAAGGGCTGGGGGCGTCGGGCCGTGGGATGGCGGCGGCCCATGACGGCGCGAGCGTCGGCCCCTCCGCGCCCCGACGACCCTCACCCGCCTCCGCGCGGCGCCCCTCCCGCCGGGGGGCCGCCGGCCGAGCCGGAGTCCTCCAGACCCGCGACCCCATGAGCCAAGACTCCGAGACGCAGACCCGGTTCTTCGAGTTCGACGACCCGGCGGACCCCCTGCCCCTGTGCGTGGGGCCGCCGATGCCGCGGTTCACGCTGGCCTACGAGATGTACGGCCGGATGAACGCGGACCGCTCGAACGTCGTCCTGCTGTACCACGCCATGACCGGCTGCCAGCACGCCGCCGGCCGCAACCCCCACGTCCCGGGGCTCGACGGCCGCTGGACCGAGGAGATGCACGAGGGCTGGTGGGACCCCTTCATCGGCCCCGGCAAGGCGCTCGACACCGACAAGTTCTGCGTCGTCTGCGCCAACTTCCTCGGCGGCTGCTACGGCTCCACCGGCCCGGCCTCGATCAACCCGGCCACCGGCCTGCCCTGGGGCTCGACGTTCCCCGTCCTGCGGATGCGCGACATCGTCGAATCCCAGATGAGGCTGCTGGACCACCTGGGGGTCCGGAAGCTCCACGCCGTCGTCGGCCCGTCCATCGGCGGGTTCCTGGCGCTGGTGACCGCCGCCGCCCACCCCGAGCGCGTCCACTTCGTCGTCGCCATCGGCACCGGCATCGAGACGACCATCGACCAGCGGCTCCTGAACTTCGAGCAGGTCACGGCCATCGAGGCCGACCCCTACTTCCGAGGCGGCGACTACTACGCCGGCGCGAGGCCCGACGTCGGCCTGGCGCTGGCCCGTCGCATCGCCCACAAGACGTTCATCTCACCCGACGCGCTGCGCATGCGCGCCCGGAACGAGGTCGTCAGCCAGAAGCCCCCCCACGGCTGGTACGAGATGAACCACCCGGTCGAGTCGTACATGCTCCACCAGGGGCAGAAGTTCGTGAAGCGGTTCGACGCCAACACCTACCTGCGCATCCTCGACGCCTGGCAGTGGTTCGACCTCGTGAAGGAGACCGGCGCGAAGGACCTCCGCGACGTCTTCCGCCGCTGCCGCGGCCAGGAGTTCCTGGTCTTCAGCATCGACAACGACCACACCTTCGACCGCAAGCAGCAAGAGAAGCTCGTCCGCCCCCTCAAGGTCGCCGAGGTCCCCTTCCTCTGGCTCACCGTCCACTCCGACAAGGGCCACGACGCCTTCCTCCTGGAGCCCCGCCTCTTCACCCCCCACATCCAGGAGATGCTCGACCACCGCGGCGCGGGCTGATTTGCGACCCGTCGCCGCGCCGGCTACGATGAAGGCTGAAATCGTGGGGGCCGATCATGCCGACCGTGTTGCGATCCGGACCGTATCGGGCCTACTTCTATAGTCATGACCTGATGGAGCCGCCGCACGTCCACGTCGACCGGGACGATCGGTCCGCCAAGTTCTGGATCGACCCCGTGTCGCTGGCCCGGAATCTCGGTTTCAAGCCGAGCGAACTCCGGACGATCGAGCGGCTGCTCGCCGACAATCAACCGGTGTTGATGGCGGCCTGGCGGGCCCACCTGGGCGGGGAGGCATGAGGCATGAGTCCTGGCGAGAAGATCGTGGATGTCGCGGTGACCGAGGACGAGTTGAGGGTCGACCTGCTCGACGGCCGCACGGTGACCGTGCCCCTCGCCTGGTATCCTCGCCTCCTCCACGCGAGCCCGGAGCAGCGGGCGAACTGGAAGATCGCCGGTGGAGGATACGGCATCCATTGGCCGGACGTTGACGAGGACTTGAGTTCGGAGGGCATCCTCCGTGGGGCACCCGCCCCGAGGCAACCCGCTCGGGCTTGACCGCCGCGATGGACCGAACCCGGGAGGTCCGCATGATCTACAAGGTCGCGCTTCACCGATCCGAGGAAGGTTACAGCGTCTCGTTGCCCGGCCTCCCGGGGTGCTGCTCCCAGGGGGAGACTGAAGCCGAGGCGCTGGAGAACATCGCCGAGGCTATTCGCGAGTACCTCGAAGTGGCTCCCGAGTTGGCCGCCAAGGCTGAGGTGCGCGAGGTCGAGGTTTCCGTGTAGCCATGCGCAAATTCCCGGGCGTCGGCCACATCTCCCAACTTGCGGCACCGGGTTTTCCATCTGAATCGAGAAATGCTTGACCACCGCGACGAGGGATTAACCCGCCAGGAGATGCGACCGTGGCCACCGTCCAGTTCGATCGAGATCGCATGGCAAGACGGTACGTCTCCTTAAACCGCGATCTCGATCCGGGAATCCGGAAGATTCTCTATCTTCCCAAGGACGCGCCGGATCGTGAGATCCGCATCCTCGTGGTCAACGACCTCCTCGCCGAGATGAATGACGCGCTGCTTCAGCCTGTCGTTTTCGGCTTCAACCTCGAATCCGAGGAGGAGCACAGGCTGCTCATGCTCGACGTGACGCCTTCCCAATGGGAGGCCATCAATCGCGGCGAGATTCCACTACCCGAAGGATGGACGCTTGAGCAAGCCGACGACTTCGACCCGGAGCCGGCGCGGTGAATCCACACCAGGAGAAGTGGTGGAAACAGGCCCGCTCCGACCTCCGCGTCTTTAGATTGCTTCGCCGAAGCGGGGTCGAGCCGTGTCATCAGCTCCATTACCTCCAGATGGCCACGGAGAAGCTCACCAAGGCATACCTCTGGCGTGGTGGGGGCCCGCCACAGAGATCTCACGCCGGATTCGTCAACTTCTTGAGGAAGCTCGGCCTCGTCGAGGACCAGCGACGCGAGGCCCTCGCCTCAGCCCTGGATTTTCGCAATTTCAGTCAGCTTCGCGGATGGATTCAGGGTGTCATCCCTTTGGCTCACGAGCTAGAACGATTGGCTCCCGCCCTGGCCCAGAATGGCCCGAATCCCGAATATCCCTGGCCTCACGACGCGCCAGTTGAGTACCCGGCCGACTATGAATTCACCCTTTGGACGCGGCTGCTCGGGACGGCGTCCGGCCGCCGGTTCCTGACGGTCGTCGAGGTCGCCATCGATAAGTTTCCCATGTACGCCTGATTTTTCGTCGGCTTGAGATCGGCCCGACGGCCCGAAGCCGCTCGGGAGTATTCCCGCCCTCTTGGCGGCGCGGGGCCGCCGGTCTCCCGCGTCGGACTGCAAGAGGCTTCGCCATGGCTCGCGACTTCCTGGCGTACTGGAAGCCTTCGACGCTGGACTGGGAACTGGAGTCGGGTGGGCCGTTGGAGCATGCGGCCAGCAACCAGACGCCCGCTTCGAGGTCGGCGACACGGTTTGGCTCGTTTCAATTATCGAGGGCCGCCTGAGGCTCATCGGGCGGATCGTCGTCGGGGTGATTACCGATCAGGCCGGGGCTGCTCGAGCCCTGGGTAGGGCAAACCTCTGGCCAGCTAAGTGCCACATTCTGGCACCGCCGGGCGCGGCCCATGAGATATCCAGCCTGGATGTTCACCACCTCGCTCAGGAACTTCGGTTCGACAGCCCCAGTGGTAAAGATCGATTGACTTGCGACGACGACGGCTTGGTGAATTCCCAGCAACTCCAAACCATGCGCGTCCTGTCGCCGGATTCCGCCGCCTTGCTCCAAGCCATCGTCGAGGGTGCCGTCTGATCGCGCCCAGCCGCCGTTCCGAACGATGCGCGGGTGGTTCGTCGCGGGAAGGTTCTTGCCGTCGCGGCGCGGGTCGACGATCCTCGAAGGCTGAAGTCCGCCGCCCTCCGCATATTCGGGGGGGCATCAACCGCCCGGAGTCCCGCCCGCCATGACGACCCGCCGCCCCCTCCTGGCCCTCGCCGCGACGCTGTTCGCGGGGGCCTCGGCCCTGAGTTGCTTCGCCATGCTCGACGAGAAGGATAAGAAGCCCGGATTCCGGGACACCCCGTTCCTCCCCGGCGACAAGTGGCGCGTCCACGACGCCGACCGCCCCCACCCGCCGGTCGTCACGCCGGGGGCGAAGGCGGGCGACGCCCCGTCGGACGCCGTCGTCCTGTTCGACGGCACGGATCTCTCGAAGTGGCGCGGCGACCACGGCGACCCGGCGTGGGACGTCGTCGACGGCGCCATCGTCGTCAAGGGGGGCTCCGGCTCGCTCACCTCCCGCGAGGAGTTCGGCGACGCCCAGATCCACCTCGAATGGGCCGCCCCCAACCCGCCGAGCGGCGCCGATCAGGGACGCGGCAACAGCGGCATCCTCATCTTCGGCCGCTACGAGATCCAGATCCTCGACAACTTCGACAACCCCACCTACGCCGACGGCCACGCCGGCGCGGTCTACGGCCAGCACCCGCCGCTGGTCAACGCCGTGCGGCCCCCGGGCGAGTGGCAGAGCTACGACATCCTCTTCACCGCGCCGAGGTTCAAGGACGACGGCACGGTCGAGACCCCGGCCTACGTCACCGTGCTGGTCAACGGCGTCGTCGTCCAGAACCACGCCGAGATCATCGGCTCCGTCGCCTGGCGCGACCTCGCCCGCTACCAGAAGCACGGCCCCAAGGGCCCCATCCTCCTGCAAGACCACGGCAACCCCGTCCGCTTCCGCAACATCTGGGTCCGCCCCATCGGCCAGGAGAGCTAAAGCCCATGTGGCCCCAGGCCTCGCCGCCGAGACCGTGGCGCGTCACCGGGAGGTCGCTCCTACGCGGCCTCCTGTTCATGTGCCTCTGGGGCGCGAGCATGGGGATCGCGGAGGCCATCCTGGAGGGCGTCCTGGGTCGTTCACCCGTGCCGTCCTGGATTCGCGCGCCCCGTCTTTCTCGCCATCGGCTGGGCCGTCGGCATGAAGCTGATCATGGTCCCGATCGATGGGTCGAAACCAAAGCCGTCGGCCGACCTCCTGGCCTGACCGAAACCCGTTCGAGGAGCCGAATCCATGGCGATCGATCACGCGTCGAACCCCGCCGCCGAAGGGTCGTTCGGCCGCGCCATGTTGTTCGTGACCCTCTGGCTGCTGGCCTGCGCCGCGGTCGTCGTGGCGCTGGATGTGATCCTCGGCCCCTCGTCGCGGCGGTACGCGGGGGGGGCGTTCGTCTGGGTCGGCTTGCTCGGCGGCTTCGTCATCGCGAGGCTGGCATGGACCCCGACCGGGACCCGGGCGAAGGAGACGCCGAAGGATGACCCCCTGGCGTGACGGCCGGCCGGCCATCCTCGGGCGTGGAGGCGAAACGACCTCGGAGGGGGCAACGTGGACGGGCCGACGATCTCTCGCCGCGACTTCGAAGCCCAGCGTGCTCGGCGCTTCGGCGCGTCCAACCCGGAGCGCATGGACCTGCCGTTCTGGCTCGCGATGGTCCATGGGCTCGAGGAGGCCCGGCTCCGGCGATGGGAACGGCGGGAGCCGGAGGGTCTCGGCTATTACCCGACGTCCGTACGCCGGTACTTCGGCGATGAGGATTACTCGAACGGCCCGATCTGGAACTTCGTCCGGATGGGATCGACCCGCACGCCGCATCCGGACGGCCGGTTGATCTGCGTCGCCGGCGAGCACGAGGATCATTACGACCCCGACTTCTGCATCTACAACGACGTGGTGGTCCTGGACCTGGACGGCTCCATCCAGATATTCGGCTACCCCAGGGACGTCTTCCCACCCACCGACTTCCACACCGCCAGCCTGTGCGGCGAACGCCTGATCCTGATCGGCTCCCTGGGCTATCCCGAGGAGCGTCGACCGGGGGTGACGCCGGTCTTCGCCCTCCACCTGGACGACTACCGCGTCGAGCCGCTCCCCTCCCACGGCGATGCGCCCGGCTGGATCTGGAACCACGAGGCGGAGCTGTCGCACGGCGTCGTCACGATCCGGGGCGGCGAGGTCTGGTCGTCGAAGGGAGAGAACGATCCGAGGATCTGGCGCAACTTCGACGACTTCGCCTACGAGGTGAAGACCGGGCGCTGGACCCGCCTGACGCGCCGCCCCTGGCGGCAGTACAAGATCCGCGACGCGGGCGGGAAGAAGTTCGAGCGAGGGCCATGCTTCCCGGACTGCCGCCCCGCCGACGACGAGCCCTGGAAGCGGGACGACGAGGAGGCCGCGGGACCGCCGCCCGACGACCCGATCCTGGACGTCTCCCCGGACTCCCTGCGGCCGACGAGCTTCCGCTGGGAGTTGCTCAGCGCCTGGGACGAGCAGCCATTCGACGAGGTCGTCAGGCGTGGGGATCGTCTGCTGGTTGAAGGGGTCCCGACGTCGATCAATCTGGACCTCTTCGCCATCGAGATCGTGATCGAAGGCGACATGGACGAGGCGCTGGCCGACGCGATCGTCCGGGACATTCGCGAGAACGTCGAGGAGGAAGTCGGCCGGCCGTGCCTCGTCGAGAAGTACGATTGAGCCGCGAGGTCACTCCCCCGCGCCGGCCAGCGGCGTGAACGGCTCGCTGTCGCGGAGTTCGGAGGAGGCCTCGCCGCTGTAGGTCTCGCCGCCGGAGAGGGCCAGCTTCTTGACGGGCGCGCCCTCGGAGAAATCCAGGGCCGACAGCGAGATCCAGAAGACGGTGGGGCTGACGGCCGAGTCGATGTAGACCGTCCGGTTCTTCAGGTCGTGGATCGACCGCCAGAGGGTGCTGGCGATGTTCGGCTCGCCCGGCGTCGTGATGCCCAGCGGGACGGAGACGCTCCGGATCACGCTGGTCGTCGCCGCGATCGCCTGGCGGTCGTCGGCGATCTCCGGGATCGCCTCCAGGTAGTACGAGGCGCGGACGAACCGGTCCGCGGCGCGGTGGGTGCCGGGGAGCATCGCCTCGCCGCCGATCTCCTTCCAGTAGGCGTCGATGGCGAGCTGCTTGTCGAACGTCGGCGAGTTCGTCATCACCCGGTACTGGCGGCCGTGGTGGATCGCCAGCTTGCCGTCGACGTACTCGAAGACGGCCGTGTCGCCCGTCGGGTCGGTGATCGCCAGGTGCCCCGTCGCCGGGCTGCCGTTGGGCAACGTCGGCGCGACGATGACGAACGGCTCGGCCCGGAGCGCCTCGACGGCCTCGGCCACGGTCGCGTACCGGTCCAGGACGTACTGCGCCCACTGGCTGATGCAGAGCGTGGGCTTCGTGCCGTCGGGCTTGCCGTAGTCGGACTCGGCCAGGTAGAGGATGTTGGCGACGAGCCCCTCCTCGTTCATGCCGTCGACGGCGGCGACGTCATAGATCGTGCCGACGACGCTGCCGTATCGGCTCGTCCAGGCGATCGAATTCGCCCCCGCCGCGCCGTCGCGCGCCATCCCGCGCGGGAAGACATGGAAGTTCGAACGCGTGTCCTCCATCCAGTCCATCGACCGCGCCACGATCACGCCGCCCCCCGGCCCGAGGTAGACGCACCGCGAGCAGGCGCGGGCCTCATGCCCGATGAAGCCGACGCCCCCGACCACCGCCGCGAGGGCGACAAGTGCCGTCTTCCACTTCCCCATGATCGTCGCTACTCCCATGCTTTTCGAATCCGCGAGGCGTCCCGGAATCAACAGTAGGACGCGGATGGGGAGAAGCCGATGATATCGTGAGGTAGTGGATTGTTTCGGACGGTCCCGCCTGCGATACTCGCCGGCCATCGCATCTCGGCCGAGCGTCTCATGTCCGGAGCCGACCATGGTACTGACCTGGAAGAAGACGTTGGCGGTATGGTGGAGCGTTTGCTGGCGAGGCGCCCTCGTGGGTGTCCTGCTGGGGGGCCTCTTCGGGGGCGTGATGGGGGCCATCCTGGGCGCCCAGGGCTATCCGCCCGAGCGAATCCAGGTATTTGCCGCCCTGGCCGGCTACGTCGCCAGCATCATCGCCTCGTTCATCGCCTTCAAGCTGGGCCTCCAGAAGCATCTCGCGTCGCTCGTCGCGGGCGAAGGCCTGGTCGCCGCCGAGCCGACGGAGAAAACTTTCTCGGAACCATGAAATCCGACGCCCCGCGCGGCGGATCATGCCTCCGGCACGCCGCGCGTGCGGCTCCTTGACAATTCGCGATCGGGAAAAGCCGCCGGGAGAGGCGTCTTCTTGAAAGCATCGGGAAGCAATCGCGCCTCCCCTCTGCCCTCGTGGCGCTCCTTCGATAACGACGTCCCGGAGAGGTCCATCCCCCCTTCTCCCCTCGTCGGAGAAGGTGCCCCGGGGGGGCGGATGAGGGGGCGCGCGACCGGGGGCCGATGGAGGGTCTTTTTGTGGTGCGGCCGT
>NZ_JBBCIR010000074.1:0-32117 GCF_037189885.1 Paludisphaera sp. | reverse complement strand
CCCCCCCCCCCCCCACAACAGGTTATCGGTCACGACCCGGGCTATCGGGGCGGGGCGTCAGGGGCGGGGCCGGTCGGGGACGGCGCGGGGGACGTCGCGGAATCGGGTGGATTCGTGGCGGCGGACGGTGCCGCCTTCCTCGCGGGTGTAGACGGCCGAGGCGCCCGGGATCGTGTCGATCCAGGCGAGGCCCTTTTCCGGGCCCATCATGTAGACGGTGGTCTCCAGGGCGTCGGCGGTCGTGCCGTCGGGGGCGACGACCGTCACGCTGGCACGCTCCTCGAAGGCCTGCCCGGTCTTCGGGCTGATGATGTGCGAGTAGCGCCGGCCGTCGATGACCACGAACCGCTCGGCGTCCCCCGAGGTGGAAGTCGCGCAATCCTTCAGGGATAGGTAGATCTCGGGGGGCGTCTTCGTGGGCTCCAGGCTCGCCACGCCGATCGTCCAGCCCTCGGCGCCGGGGGGGGGGCCGGAGACGACGATGTCGCCGGCGGCGGCGACCAGCGCGCGGTCGACGCCGTGCTCGCGGAGGACGTCGATCCCCGCTTGCGCGGCGAGCCCCTTGGCGATCCCCCCCACGTCCAGCTTCATGCCCGGCTTCGACAACCGGACGGTCCGCGCGGCGGGGTCGAGGATCAGCTTGTCCATGCCGACGAGCGCGAGGGCGTCGGCGATTCTCGACGGGTCGGGGAGCTTCCGCTCGCGACGGGCCCTGCGCCAGAGGCGGCCGACCGGGGCGATGGTCGGGTCGAGGAGGCCGCCGGAGCGGGCGTGCCACTCGCGCGACTTCTCCAGCACGTCGAACAGATCCGGCCCGACGGCGACCGGCGGGCCGCCGGCGGAGTCGGCCAGTCGCGACAGTTCGCTGTCCGGTTCGTAGTCGCTCAAAACGGCGTCGAGCCGGGCGATCCGATCGAACGCGGCGCGGGACGCGCGACTAGCGGTCCCCTCGTCGGGGCTGTATAAAAGGATCGTGAAGGGGCTCCCCATGTGGGTTTCGACGAACTCGAAACGCCTCGGCTCCTCGGCCGCCGCCCGCCCGAGGGCGACCGCCGCGAGGATCGAGGCGCACACGCGCAAGCCCACCGCCATACGAGCCACGACATCCCCCCGCCGATCGTCCTGCGTCTCGGCCCCCGGGACCGCTCCCGGCCGAGCCGCGACCCGCTTGGAGCATATCAAAGTGATCCGCCCGACGCATGCCCTCCGCCTCTCCACGGCCCTGGCCGCGGCCCTCGCCTGGGCCTGGCCCGGCGTCGCCTCGGCCCAGGCCCCGACCCCGAAGACCGAAGCGGAGATGAAGCCGTACACCCAGGAGATCCCCGGGACCGGCGTCGAATTCGACCTGGTCCCCATCCCCGGCGGCGAATTCCTCATGGGGAGCCCCGAGGACGAGGAGGGCCGCGAGGAGGACGAGGGGCCCCAGCACCTGGTGAAGGTCCCGCCGTTCTGGATGGGGACGAAGGAGGTCACCTGGGACGAGTTCGACCTGTTCTGCTTCTCGCTGGACATCAAGAAGAAGACCCGCGAGGGCGTGGACCTGCGGAACCAGGTCGCGACCGAGATGGCCGCCGACGCCGTGACCCGGCCGACGCCCCCGTACGCCGACATGACCTTCGGCTACGGCCATCGCGGCCAGCCGGCCATCTGCATGACCCACCACGCGGCCATGGAATACACCCGCTGGCTCTCCGAGAAGACCGGCGTCCTCTACCGCCTGCCGACCGAGGCCGAGTGGGAGTACGCCAGCCGCGCCGGGAGCAAGACGCCGTACTTCTTCGGCGACGAGCCGGAGGACCTGGAAGAGTACGCGTGGTACGTCGAGAACGCGGAGAAGCCGATGCCCGTCGGCAAGAAGAAGGCCAACCCGTGGGGCCTGTTCGACATCCAGGGCAACGTGGCCGAATGGTGCCTGGACCACTACGTCCCGGACTTCTACAAGCAGTTCTCGGCCGACGAGCCGACGCTAAACCCTTTCGCCGCGCCGACCGCCAAGGAATACTCTTACGTGGTGCGTGGGGGGTCCTGGGACGACGACCCGGAGCGGCTGCGAAGCGCCGCCCGCCGGGGGTCCGAGCCCGAGTGGAGCATTCAGGACCCCCAGCGCCCGCAGAGCATCTGGTGGCACACCGAGGCCCACTTCATCGGCTTCCGCGTCGTCCGCCCGCTGGAGGAGACGGAGACGCTCAAGGGGGTGAAGTCGCTGGTGGTCAAGGGCCAGGGGACGCGCTGAGCGTCGCCGGACCCCGACCTTCCCGTCGGATGGCGTAGGTAGACAGTCAGTCCGGGGCGGGACGAGCCCGGCCGCGTGAGGCCCGACCCGTCCCCCTCTTCCTCTTCCCGGGAGTCGTCGAGTCATGACCGATCCGAACCGCCGCGCGTTCCTCAGGGCCTCGTCGGCCGCCGCCGCCGGGCTCGCCCTCCTCCCCAACGCCCACGCCCGAGGCAACGACGTCATCAAGGTCGGCCTCGTCGGCTGCGGCGGCCGGGGCACCGGCGCCGTGGACAACATCTGCGAGGCCGCCGGCGGCACGTACAACATCAAGATCGTCGCCCTGGGCGACGTCTTCGAGGATCACCTGCGGAACTGCCGCGAGGCGACCAAGAACGGCCAGCACACCAAGGACAAGTACGACGTCTCCGACGACCGCTGCTTCGTCGGCCTGGACGCCTACAAGAAGGTGATCGAGGCCAGCGACCTGGTGATCCTGGCCACGCCGCCGGGCTTCCGGCCGGGGCACATCGAGGCGGTGGTCGAGGCCGGCAAGCACCTCTTCGCCGAGAAGCCCGTCGCCGTCGACGGCACCGGCATCCGCCGGGTGCTGGCCGCGGCCGACAAGGCCAAGGAGAAGAACCTGGCCGTCCTGGCCGGCACCCAGCGCCGTCACCAGCCCGGCTACGTCGAGAGCCTGAAGCGGATCCACGACGGGGCGATCGGCGAGGTCAACGGCGGCCAGGTCTACTGGAACCAGGGCGCCATCTGGGCCCGCAAGCGCCAGCCCGAGTGGACCGACGTCGAGTACCAGCTGCGCAACTGGTATCACTTCCTCTGGCTGTGCGGCGACCACATCGTCGAGCAGCACATCCACAACGTGGACGTCGCCAACTGGGCCATCGGCGCCCACCCCATCCGCGCCGTCGGCATGGGGGGCCGCCAGCAGCCCGACGCCCCCGAGCTGGGCCAGAGCTACGACCACTTCGCCGTCGACTACGAGTACCCCAACGACGTCCACGTGATGTCGATGTGCCGGCAGATCCCCGACTGCGAGAACAACGTCTCCGAGACGATCGTCGGGACCAAGGGCCGGTTCCAGAGCAACGGCTACCGCTTCTCGGGCGCGAACCGCGAGCGGGTCCGCGTCCAGGACGGCAACGCCTTCGTCCACGAGCACGTCGACCTGCTGGAGAGCATCGTCTCCGGCAAGCCGATCAACGAGCTGCGCCAGGTCGCCGAGAGCACGCTGTCGATGATCATGGGCCGGATGTCGGCCTACACCGGCAAGGCCGTGACCTGGGAAGAGGCCCTCAACTCCAAGCTCGACACCTTCCCCAAGGATCTCGACCTGAAGGGGAGCCTCGCCGAGCCCGAGTTCCCCCGGCCGGGCGTCACCGAGCTGATCTGACGCGAGACCGAGCGGCGGGGCGACGCGCGGGATCCCCGCCGCGCCCCGCCGACGATCCTCGCGGGGGCCGACATGACGGTCTTCCCCCCTGGAGGGGGAAGACAGACTCCGGAGGAGTCAGATGAGGGGGAGCCCGCCCGCCGAGCTTCGGACTTCGGGTCGTTGCCCACGCCGGCGGCCGTGGTCGGCCCCTTCGAACTCCGAAACCCGTGCGGCTCGTCCCCCCCTCATCCGGCCCTCCGGGCCACCTTCCCCCACCAGGGGGGAAGGGCGTCGCGATCGTCTCCCGACCCTCGATCGCCTACTTCCCTCGCAATCGTTCACGGCACCAGGGGACGCCCCATGATCCGAACCCTCGCAATCGGCCTGACGGCCCTCGCGCTCGCGGCGCCGGCCGCGACCGCCGACGCCGCGGAGCCGACCAAGATCGTCCTGCTCGCGGGCCGGCCCAGCCACGGGCCCGGCGACCACGAGTTCAACGCCGGCATCAAGCTGCTGGCGAAGTGCCTGGCCGAGGCGCCCGGCGTGGAGCCGGTCGTCGTGACCGGCGGGTGGCCCGAGGACGATTCCGTCTTCGACGGCGCCAAGGCGTTGATCTTCTACATGGACGGAGGCGGCGGCCACCCCGCCATCCAGGGCGACCACCTCCAGCGGCTCCAGAAGCTCGTCGACAAGGGCGTGGGCCTGGGCTTCATGCACTACGCCGTCGAGGTCCCCAAGGGGATCCCGGGCAACAAGTTCATCGACTGGATCGGCGGGCACTACGAGACGTACTTCTCCACCAACCCGCACTGGACGGCCCGGTTCGAGAGCCTGCCGGATCACCCGATCACGCGCGGCGTCAAGCCGTTCGCCATCAAGGACGAGTGGTACTACAACATCCGGTTCCGCCCCGACATGGAAGGCGTGACCCCGATCCTGACGGCCACGCCCGACGACGCCACCCGCGACACCCCGCACACGTCGCCCGGCGGCCCGTACAAGCACATCCAGGAGGCCAAGGGGCGGCCCGAGGTGCTGGCCTGGGTCGTGGAGCGTCCCGACGGCGGCCGCGGCTACGGATTCACCGGCGGCCACAACCACGTCAACTGGGGCGACCCCAACTTCCGCAAGCTCAACCTCAACGCGATCCTCTGGACCGCCGGCCTCGAAGTCCCCGAGGGGGGCGTCGAGTGCGAGGTCTCGGCCGAGGATCTCAAGAAGAATCTCGACCCGAAGTGAGCCCCGGGGGGCTCGTCGTCGCGCCCGGGCCCGGTTCGACCGGGCGCGGGCGCGTCGCGTTCGAATGAATTGATCATCAGGGAAGGGACCATCGCCGTGATCTCGACGTCTGGACCGCGCCTCGCGACCCTCCTCCTCGCCGCCGCCGCGCTCGCCGCGCCGGCCGCCCGCGGCGACGACCCCGCGCCGCCCCGCTCGGGCGTCGACCGCTCCGGCTTCGACGCCGCCGTCCGCGCCCAGGACGACTTCTTCCGCCACGTCAACGGCGGCTGGATCGAGAAGACCGAGATCCCGGCCGACAAGCCCCGGTGGGGGACGTTCGACCGGCTCGTCGAGGAGAGCGACGCGGCCATCCGCGCCATCATCGAGGAGGCCGAGAAGTCCGACGCCCCCGCCGGGTCCGAGGCCCGCAAGGTCGGCGACCTCTACAAGAGCTTCATGGACGAGGCCCGCGTCGACGAACTGGGGATCAAGCCCCTCGCCGACGACCTGGCCCGGGTCGACGCCCTGACCGACAAGAAGGGGCTGGTCGCGCTGCTCGGCTCGCTCCAACGCGAGGGGGTCGGCGGCGTCTTCGGCGCGGGGGTCGGGGTCGACGCCAAGAAGTCGGACCAGTACGTCGTCTACATGGGGCAGGGGGGGATCAGCCTGCCGGACGAGTCGTACTACCGCGAGCCGCAGTATCAGGAGATTCGCGAGGCGTTCGTCGCGCACGTCGGCCGCATGCTCGCGCTGGCGGGGGTCGCGGACCCCGAGGCCGCCGCGGCGAAGGTGATGGAGCTCGAGACCGCGATCGCCAAGCACCACTGGGACCGCGTCAAGCGCCGCGACCGCACGCTCACCTACAACAAGAAGACGTTCGCCGAGCTGGAATCGCTCGCCCCGGCCGTCGACTGGCGGGCGTGGTTCGAGAACCAGGGCGCCCCGAAGCTCGACGAGGTCGTCGTCGGCCAGCCCGACTTCTTCGCCGCCGCGTCGAAGCTGATCGAGGAGGTCCCGCTCGAAGACTGGAAGACGTTCCTGCGCTGGAAGCTCGTCCACGGCGCGGCCGACTACCTGAGCCGGCCGTTCGTCGAGGAGGACTTCGCGTTCTTCGGCCGGACGCTCTCCGGCACGCCGGAACTCCCCGCCCGCTGGAAGCGCGGGGTCGGCCTGGTCTCCGGCGCGATGGGGGAGGCCGTGGGCAAGCTCTACGTCGAGCGCCACTTCCCCCCCGAGGCCAAGGCCCGCATGAAGGAACTGGTCGACAACCTGACCGCGGCCTATCACGAAAACATCAGCAATCTCGACTGGATGAGCCCCGAGACCCGCGCGAAGGCGCTGGAGAAGCTGGCGAAGTTCGCGCCGAAGATCGGCTACCCGGACGTCTGGCGGGATTACTCGAAGCTGGAGATCAAGGCCGACGACCTGCTGGGGAACGTCCGCCGGGCGAACGCCTTCGAGAACGACCGCGACCTCGCCAAGCTCGGCGGGCCGATCGACCGCGACGAGTGGGGGATGACGCCCCACACCGTGAACGCCTACTACAATCCGACCCTCAACGAGATCGTCTTCCCCGCGGCGATCCTCCAGCCGCCGTTCTTCGACCTGACGGCCGACGACGCGGTCAACTACGGGGCGATCGGCGCGGTGATCGGCCACGAGATCGGCCACGGGTTCGACGACCAGGGGTCGAAGTCCGACGGCGACGGCAACATGATCAACTGGTGGACCGACGCCGACCGGAAGGAATTCGAGGCGCGAGCCAACAAGCTCATCGAGCAGTACAACGAGTTCGAGCCGAAGCAGCTCCCCGGCCGGAAGGTCAACGGGGCGCTGACGATCGGCGAGAACATCGGCGACCTGGGGGGCCTGTCCATCGCGTACCGCGCCTACAAGCGGTCGCTCGAAGGCAAGGAGGCCCCGGTGATCGACGGCCTGACCGGCGACCAGCGGTTCTTCCTCGGCTGGGCGCAGGCGTGGCGGACCAAGTTCCGCGACGCCGAGCTGGCGCGTCGGCTGACCACCGACCCGCATTCGCCGGCCGAGTTCCGCTGCAACGGCGTCGTGCGGAACATGCCCGAGTTCCACGAGGCGTTCGACGTCAAGGAAGGCGACGGCCTCTGGCTCGCCCCCGAGGATCGCGTCCGCATCTGGTGACCATCGCGGGCCGGGCGCGCCTCGTCGCGCCCGGCTTCCCTCGCGGCCCCGATGAATCTCACCGGGGCTCGCCGGCGTCGATGAAGACGTCCATGCGTTGGCCCACGTACACCTTGGCCGGGGGAGCTTCCGGCAGCGCGTAGATGACCCGCAGGACGCGGGTGTCGACGCGCTCGGTGTTGTCGCCGGCCAGCGAGCGTTTCGGCACGACGTAGGGCTCGACGCGGACGAACTGGAGCGGGAATTCGGGCTCGGGCCGGCCCTGGAGCGTCGCCACGCCCGGGGCGCCCGGTCGGAACCGCGCCAGGTCGCTCTCGTCGACGTCGACCCGGATGTGGAGCCGGTCGACCTCGCCCAGCACGATCATCGGCTCCTTCCAGGCGAGGGTGGCGATCTGTCCCGGGCGCACGTTGACCTGGAGGATTTCGCCGTCGACGGGGGCGCGGATCACCAGGCGGTCGATCAGGAGCCGGGTCCGCTCGACCTGGCCGCGTGCCTGGAGGACGGCGGCCCGCTGGACCGCGAGGTCCTCCTCCCACGCGCCGGCGTTCAGCTTGTCCAGGTCGGCCCGGGCGCGGTCGAGCGCGGCGGAGGCGACGGCGCGGGCGTAGCGGTCGCGGTCGTAGTCGCTGGCGGCGAGCATGTTCCGCTGGTGGAGCCGGGTGCTCCTCGCGAGGGCGGCGTCGGCGTCGAGCAGGCGGGCCTCGGCCTCCTCCACCGCGGCGAGGAGCGGTGGGACGTCCTCGGGGCGCGGCATCTTCTCGAGGCGCCGGAGCTGGGCCTCCGCCGCGACGAGCGCGGCCTCGTGGACCTTCAGCTCGGCCTCCAGCTCGCGGCCGTCGACGCGGAACAGCGGGTCCCCCTTCGCGACGTGGTCGCCGACCCGCTTGTGCGGCGGGTCGAAGTCGGGCCGGCCGTCGACGAACACCTCCATCACGACGCCGGGGGCGGGCGTCCCGATCGGGATGTCCTCGCGCCTCGATTCGACCAGCCCGAGCCCGTGGACCACCTCCGCGAATCGCGAGGGCGCCGCCGGCGGCGGGGCGACGGGGGGCGAGGCGGGCCGGGCCGTGCTCCTGAGCACGGGCCGCCCGGCCTCCAGGCGGAGGTCGTACGGGAGGGCCCCGCGGATCGCCAGGGCGAGGCCGAGCAACGCCAGGGCCGGCAGCACGTAGCGCGTGAACATCGCGAGGCTCCTCTCCGGGGTGATTCAGGCGGCCGAGAGATCCGGGCCGCGGTCTTCGACCCGGGCGACGCGGCCGTCGTCCATGTGGGCGATCCGATCCCCGAGGTGGAAGACGCGGTTGTCGTGGGTCACGACCAGGACGGCGCGGTCGGGCTGGTCGGCCGCATGCCGCAGCAGCCCCATCACCGCCAGGCCGGACTCGTGATCGAGAGCCGCGGTCGGCTCGTCGCAGACCAGCAGGCTGGGGTCATGGACGAGCGCCCTCGCGATCGCCACGCGCTGCATCTGCCCGCCGGAGAGCTGCGCCGGCAGGCTGTCAACCTTCCCGGCCATGCCGATCGAGGCCAGGACCTCCGCCGCCCTCGCGACCGCGGGGGCCTTCCTCCAGCCGGCGATGACCAGCGGGATCGACGCGTTCTCGGCGGCCGTCAGAGCCGGGAGCAGGTTGTACTGCTGGAAGACGAAGCCGATGCGGCGGGCCCGGAACCGGGTCCTGGCGCGGTCGCCCATGCTCGTGATCGTCTCGCCGAAGATGGAGACCTCGCCGGCGTCGGCGTCGAGGATGCCGGCGACCACCGACAGGAGCGTCGTCTTGCCGCAGCCCGACGGGCCGACGATGAGCGACAGCTTGCCGGCCTGGAAGTCGAGGTCCACGCCGTCGAGCGCCTTCACCTCCCGCTCGCCCGAGCCGAAGCGTTTCGAGAGGCCGCGGATCCGCACGGCGGGGGGCGGGGCGGTCGGCGTGGGGTCGATGGCCATGGTGTTCAACTCCGGAAGACGACCGCCGGCTCCAGGCGCAGCACGCGCTGGGCGCTGACGAGGCTCGCCAGGACGCAGATCAGGGCGATCGCCGTCGCCGTGATGGGGAGCAGTTGCCAGGGGGTGAAGGAGGCCAGCTCGGTCGAGTTCCCCCAGCGGTCGAGCGTCTTCATCCCGAACAGCGCCGACAGGCCGACGCCCAGCCCGTAGCCGAGCGAGCCGGCCAAAGACGCCTGGAGCAGGATCATGCCGACGATCTGGACGTTCGACGCCCCCATCGCCTTCAGCGAGCCGAACTGCTTGAGGTTCTCGATCGTGAAGTTGTAGAACGTCTGACCGGCGATGGCCGTCCCCACCAGGAAGCCCAGCGTCACCGTCACGCCGAAGTTGATCGGGATCCCCGTGTAGATCAAATAATACTTGATCGTCCGGAAGGCGAACTCGCGTCCGGTCCACGCCGCCAGGCCGGTCCGCTCGCGGATCCGCTCGGCGACCTCGGCGGCGACGGGCGACGCGCCGTCGGCGTCCTTGCCGGTCCGGGCCAGGATGAACGTGAGCATCTTCCGCTCCATCGGCATGAACCGCTTGGCCCGGCTGTAGAGCGTGAAGACCACCGGGTTCGACTGGAACGTCCGGGTCGCCTCGCAGACTCCGACGATCACGGCGCGACGGTCGTTCATCTCGATCTCGGGGGCCGCGCGGACGAACGCTTCCAGCCGCGCGAGGTAGGCCTCCTCGGACTCGGGCGGGTCGTCGAAGGGCTTCTCCAGGCGGCAGCCCGGGAAGAGTCGACGCAGGCCCACGCGATCGACGAGGATCGCGTCGGGCCGGCGGAGGTCCTCCGGCCGCCCGACCCACATCCGACCCCTGGGCCCGGGACCGACCATCGCGCCCCGCGCCGGGGCCCCGATCATCGAGACGTCGTCGACGCCCACGAGGACCACCGTCTCCACCACGTTCACGTCGTCCGGGGTGTACCAGCGAGGGGGGGGCGAGTCCAGATCCCCCGCGCCCCGCACGAACAGGTTCAGGCCCCTGGTGAAGATGTTCGAAGGAGCCGAAGGCCGCGCCGACTCGCGGCGATCGTTCCGGAGGCGGTCAGGGGAATACGTCTTCTCCTTCAGGTCGTCGGGGTTGAACGTGAGCCGGACCCGCCCGTTCCCCTTGTACAGAGGCACGGCCCACTTCACGCCCGGCACGCCGCGCACGCGATCCAGCTCGCTCTCCCGCATCGGCCTGACGTCGTCCACGAACTGGACGCCGGGGTCCATCACCCACAGGTCGTCGCCGGCGACGTCCGAGATCAGCGCGCCGGTGCGGAGCAGCATCCCGCAGAAGATCGACCCTTGCTGGGTCATGAGCGCCGACGCGAACGTAAGGCCGAGGACGATCCCGACGAACTTCGCCCGGTCGCCCACCAGCATCTTGATCGCGATCCACGCCATGGCTCGCTCCTCACTCCCTGGCGGGCCCGCCCATGCCGGCCGGGGGGCCCAGGCCCAGCGCCGCCAGGGTGAAATCCGCAACGTGGTCCGACAGATAATCCGCGTCCAGGCACCCCGGATTCCCGGGGCCGAGCAGCCGGCCGGAGACCTTCATCGTGATGCGATGGACGATGCACTGGCCGACCACGCTGAAGCAGAGCGCGGCCAGCCGCCGCTCGTCGACCCCCGGGCGGATCTCGCGGAGGATCGACCCGAGCAGCTCGAACCGCGGCCGGATCCACCCGTCGATCACGTCGTCAAGCGCCGGGGTCGGGTCGAACAGTTCCCGCAGGATCAGCGGCAGCCGCCATTCCCCGTCGTCCTCGCCGACGACCACCTGCTCGACGAAGAAGCGGATGAAACGCCGCAGCTTCTCCGCGGGGGGCAGGTCGCCGAGATCCGGCGTGACCGTCGTGCTCCGCCGCCGATACGCCTCCGTCAGGACGGTCCGATAGAGCCCCTGCTTGTCGCCGAAGTGGTAGTTCACCGCCGCCAGGTTGGCCCCCGCGCGTTCGCAGATCGTCCGGATCCGCGCCGAGTCGTAACCCTTCTCGGCGAACTCCCGCCCCGCCGCCTCGATCAGCCGATCCTTCGTCGCGTCTGGACTCGACATGCTCGCCCCGCCCAATCAAACGATCGTTTCAAACGGGTGTTTTAATGAAATCCTAGCCGGTTTACGGGCCAGGTCAAGGGGGGGCCGATCGGCCTCGCCAGGCGCGGGGGATTCTGGGAGGATGTCCGGGTCATGGGAGGGCCGACGATGCGCGCGCTGGAGTGGCTGAAGGCGAAGCCGGGGGGCGGGGGTAGGCCCCTGTACGTCGTGTTCGGCGACGACCCGTTCCTCCGTCGCGAGTCGATCCGCAAGGCGATCCGCGAGGAGATCCCCGACGACGAGGCCGACGTCGGCGTGGCCCGGTTCGAGGGCGTTTCAGCGAAGCTGGCCGACGTGGTCGACGAGCTTCGGACCCTGCCGTTCTTCTCCAAGCGGCGCGTCGCGCTGGTGGAAGAGGCCGACCCATTCGTCACCGCGTATCGCAAGGAGCTGGAGGCCTACGTCGAGGCCCCCAGCTCGTCCGGCAGTTTGATCCTGGCGGTGAAGGCCTGGCCGGGGAACACGCGACTGGCGAAGTCGGCCGCGAAGATCGGCGAGGCGATCGACTGCTCCAGCCCGAAGGAGGCCGACCTCCTCCAGTGGCTGCCGGTCCAGGCGAAGCTCGCCGGATCCAAGCTCGGGACCGACGCGGCTCGCCTGCTGCTGGAACTGATCGGCCCGGAGCCCGGCCTGCTGGTCGCGGAGGTCGAGAAGCTTTCCGTGGCCACGGCGCACACGGGGGAGATTCGCCGCGAGGACGTGGCGAAGTTCGTCGAGTCGGGCCGGCTGGAGCAGATCTGGGACGTGGTCAACGCCGCGGCCGAGGGAGAGGGGGCGCGGGCGACCAAGCTGCTGGACGACCTGATCGCCAGCGGCGAGCATCCCGTCGGCCTGCTGGCCCGGATGGCCTCCAGCCTGCTGAAGCTCCATCACACCGGACGCCTCCGCGCGGCGCGGATGACCCTGGCGGAAGCCTGCCAGGCGCTGGGGATCAATGCCTACTTCGCGCAATCGATGGGGAAGCAGCATGCCCATCTCGGCCCGTCCCGGGTCGATCGCCTCCCCGCCGAGCTGCTCCAGGCCGACCTCGACGTGAAGGGGGGCAGCCAACTCCCCCCGCGCGTAATCCTGGAGATGCTCCTCGTGCGGATCGCGAGCCCTCGTCGCGACTAGGATCACGGGCGCGAATGCATGGACTCCGTAAGCCGGGCCGCTACCCAACTTCGGGATGTGACTAGGCTTGCGTGGCCCCGGTCTCGTCGAGGGCCACGAGGATAACCATCGCGGGGCGGCGTGGCCTGCCGGCAAGGCCGCGATGCATGCCTTAATGCGCCGGTCAGTCCGACGACGTAGACGGCCGATGGTCCGGGAAATGCAGCCTTTTTGAATTGGCGCGCCGGGGGAATTCGGAGCAAATCATCCGGTTTTTCCTTGGAGATCTCGCCGGTTCGAGTCATCCTGGGAAAGGTGTGAACCGTCTCGACGTCCGGCCAGGGTGCTTGCGTTGATGTGACCATCGCTGCCAAATTAGGTGGAGCCTGACCATGCAACTGATCGAGCTGACGCCGTTGACGGAGCGGGTGGCGGACCAGATCTTGCGGTCAACTCACGGTCGGATCCGGAATCTGGAGGTCGAGGAGTCCCTGGGACGAGTCGAGGTCCGCGGAGAGGTCCGCACCCGGTACACGAAGCAACTCGCGCTCGAGGCCGCGCTGAACATGCTGACCGGCGACCGCCTTCGCGAGCGGATCGTCGTCGTGGGCAAGGCGACCCGCCTGCATTGAGTCGGAACCTTCGAGTGGATCATCCCCGGGCGTCTCGCTCCCCTCGGAGCCGGACGCCCGTTTCGTTTTCGAAGGTCGGGGAGGGCAGGCGGGGCGGGGCCGGGGGTCAGCGTTGGTGGTGGGGTTGGGCGGGTCGCAATGGCCATGGCGACGGCGAGGCGTCGCGATGCCCGGGAGCCGGGAAAGGGAGGAAACCGGCCGGTCGGCGGGACCGATGAAAAAGGCGGCGACCCACGGAATGGGCCGCCGCCTCGCGCAAGGATGCGTACTATGTCGCCGCTCGCCCGACAATTCTCAGGCACGACCCCGGGCGGGACGCCGGCGGGCCTTCCAGGCCACCGCGCCACCGATGAGCGCCCAGGCCAGCACGGCGGCCGGCTCGGGGACGGGAATCTGTGGGACCAGCTCCGTGCCCGGCACGAAGGTCCAGTTGAGGTAGGTCTCGCCGGCCACGCCGTCGAGGGCCGAGCCCGCGTACGCCGTCACCCAGAAGCCGCCGCCCTTGTTGGTCAGGCCGAGCAGCTCCTTGAAGTTCTTGACGGTGAACTCGAGCTGCGGGTGCGAGGGGGAGGGGTCGTAGGCCAGGTTCCCCATGTACTCCGGCATGGTCTTGCCGAACATGTAGGCCAGCCCGCCGGAGGCGCGGCTCATGTCGACCGAGGAGACGGTGTAGCCGTTGATCCCCGGGCCGTTGAGCGACTTGTCGGCCGGGATGCCGGCGATGGCGACGATCTCGCCCGGCTTGTTGACGTCGTTCGGGTTCTGCTTGGCGAAGACCAGGGCGATCGACTTGTCGCTGGTGGGGGTGTTCGCCCCCATGTGCGCGGGGTCGTAGGCCGTGGGGGTCCCCAAGGGGTCGCCGTTGGCCTGCCCGAACGGGGCGTGCTGCCCGGCCTTGTTGGCCCACGTGTTGATGCCGATGGCCAGCGAGTTCTTGCCGGTCGAGTCCTCGGCGTAGCTGAAGCGGATGTCCTTCACGTTCCAGCCGGAGACCCAACCGTTGTTGGTGATCCAGTCGGCCTGGCCGACCCGATCCGGGGTGTCCGAGACGGGCATGACGTAGACCTTGCCGGTGTGGGTGTCCCCGGCTCCGGCGACGAAGTCCTTCTCGACGTTGCCGGTCAGGTTGACCGGGATGCCGTAGCTCGGCGCGGGATTGGAGGCGATGAGGGCCCCGAGGGCGAGGCCCCAAAGGCCCATGCGACGGTGAACCATGACGAGACTCCTTCCACGTATGGTCGTTTCGTCCCGCGGGTGCCGGGTGGGGCTCGACGCATTCCTCGCGTCGGCCGGGACGATCAAGCCAGGCGTTGATGCGACCAGGGCCTGGCGTGCAAACCACGACTCAGCCAGATGGTCAAGTTGAGGGATCGATTCGCTGTTTCCAGCCGACGGGAATGACCGGGGAACGCCCCCGGCTCGCTCGCGATCGGCTCACCACCGCCCCCCTCGTAGGGAGTCGGAATTCCGCTAGAAAGGACGAAGGCGCGATGTCGCTATTTG
The DNA here is from genome assembly GCF_037189885.1 of Paludisphaera sp. NCBI lineage: Bacteria > Pseudomonadati > Planctomycetota > Planctomycetia > Isosphaerales > Isosphaeraceae > Paludisphaera > Paludisphaera sp. Next base: position 17,826 of record NZ_JBBCIR010000074.1, on the reverse strand, counting down.
AAAGACTGCTGCAAGCCGTCCGCACCTGGCGCCGCCGCGGGGGTCGCGGTCGGTCGGTCCGGACCGCCGGCGTCATGATGGAACAGCTTGATCATCGGCAAATGCTCACTGTGGCCTTCACGGGAAACGTCGCAATCGATTTTCCCGCTACAAAAGTTCCAGGCGTCGTGGTCCTACCCGACAACCCGAGCGTCATGCATCCCACCATGCCTGCGTCGTTGCAGCCGCTGGTGGGCGTGTCGGGGTTCGACATCGACGAACTCCGCGTGACGTACACCCCGGACAACGGCGGGACGCTCTCCGTCGGCATCAACCAGCCCACGAACCCGTTCGACCCGCTCGGCCGGGACGTGATCGCGAGCGACGCCGACAATAACGGAAATTGGGGAACCGTCAACCCTCTTATCAGCAATACCAGCGTATCCCCTCCCACCGGACTCTTCCCGGCGTTCCAGGACCCGGCTGACTTCGGCGGAAGCGAGTACATGGGGGTTTACGTCGACTTTATCGGCGCGAATACCGGGCAGATCGTCGCCGGGTTCTCCCAGGCCGTGCCGTCGGGCCAGGCACCCAAGACCTTCCAGGTCGCGGAGGCGATCCAGGCCGCTCCCAACGTCATCCCGACCTTCGGGACCCAGCTCCCGCAGTTCCAGGGCAACATCTATACCCAGAACGACCCCAACCACCCCAACATGGAGCTGTCGATCATCAACTTCGACACGCTCTACGAGTCGATCACCGGCTCGCCCCTGACGGCGAACTCCGTGATCAAGGTGGGGGCGTTCGGCGGCTCGGGCGTCGACCTGCCGATCACCGAGGCCCTGTTCCCCCTGCAGCCGGTGCTGATCGGCGCGGCCACTCCCCAGCCGGAGGTCTGCCCGCCGATCTCGCCGCCGATCCACATCAACCCGCACGAGCACCGCATCATCGACACGGCCCACGACGGCCTGGTGCGGGTCTACGTCCAGGGGACCTCGGGCTTCGACCCGTCGACCATCGACCCGGCCACGGTCGACCTGAACGGCGCCAAGCCGGTCGCCACCAAGCCCTACCAGTTCCCGCGCAACCCGTACGGGGCCCAGGTCTTCGTCTTCAAGGCCAGCGACATCCAGGCCGAGCCGGGCCTCCAGACGCTGACCTTCACGGGGGCCACGTACGACGGGCAGACCATCATCACCCAGAATCAGGTGGTGAACGTCCCGAACTCGGCGCAGGTCGGCGGCCGGCTGAAGTTCCTGATGAACCGCGGCAACGAGTCGCAGTACAACTCGCTGCGGCGCCTGGCCTCCTCGAACCCCGAGGCCATCCTCGACTGGAGCATCTTCGACCGCCAGGCCGCCGCCCCGATGGCCGCCCCGGTGGCCCTCGCCGTCCCGGCCCAGGCCGGCGGCGCGCTCGGGACCGCCACCCCGGCAAGCGTCTCGATCCCCGGGGCGCCTCTCGCGGCGTCTTCCGGGCTGAAGGTCGACTACTCGTCGGCCACGAGGCTCGGCACGCCGACGCCGATCGTCGCGCCCCGCGCGGTCGTCAGCGTGCCGTCGGAGCAGGGGGGCCCCAGGCTCTCCGGGCGGCTGGGCCGCGGCCTGGAGGATTATCTTGACGGCGTCGCGGCCGACCGCGCCAACTCGGCCGCGGCCGCCGACCAGGACGAGGTGATGAGCGGCGCCCACTGAGCCCCATGAAGCCGACTCGCCGGGTCGAGCCCGCTCGTGGCCGACCCGGCGGCCTCGACTCGCCCGACGCTATAATGATCCCATCGACCCCGACGATGGTTGAACGAGGCTGGACCTCCATGAGCGATCACACACCGTACCAGAAGAAGATCATCGACCGGTACTACCGGAACTTCGACGCCATCGCGTTCCAGCGACTGTCCGAGTTGGCCTCCGACCTCTACCTTGCCGAAGGCAAACAGAAGGACCGGCTCTGGAAGCGAGTCGAGGACGCGTTGCGCAAGGTGGAGTTCCCCGAGTCGCGAATCGTCCACCTGATGGAGAGGCGAGATCCGCAGCTATTGGTCGGGATCCTCAAGGAACTCGACGGCAAATCGTGAACGACGCGAGCGGGAAATTTTGGCGATGTCAAGGTAAGGTAGTTCGCCTTCGCGGCTTTCGTCGCCTATAATCTTATGAGAGCTGGCGGGCGTCCGCCCCTCTCTTCCCGTCGTGCTTGACATTACATAGCTCGTGCTACCGTGCAATGACGCGGATCGTTCGCGAACGGTGGTCGTGGGCGCGGATGGGTCGCAATCGCGATCCCTCATGCCGCTTCCGCTCCGTTTGGGGCGTCGTCGCCACGGGGCACGTTCACGTCGGCTCATTGAGAGGTCGGTCGATCGAACCAGAAGCCCTCTTACTTGGCGTGACCGCCGGATTATCTTGACAGGCGCTGCTTCGTTTTGTACAAGAAGTTCTCGCGGGTTCACCTGCGTTGAACTAGATCGGAGCGACGCCGTACGTCCCTCGATCCGCGATCGAATCGGCGACACGCGAGCGGCCCGGGTTCTTCCAAGACGATAATCCATGCGTCGGAGGCGACGACGATGACTTTGGCTCAACGCGTGCGTGATTTTCGATACGCCAAGGGATGGGGCCCGGACGAGCTGGCCAACAGGGCCGAGATCTCGCGGACGGCGCTTTATCAGATCGAGAGCGGCAAGACGGGCCTGCCGAGGGCCGGGACGCTGCGTCGGATCGCCGTGGCGCTGGACGTCTCGATGGATGCCCTGCTCGGCGAGGAGAACGAGTCCCAGGCGGCCGCGCAGGTCGATCGCCGTCCGGCGGCCGGCTTCGCCTCGCGGAGCGTGGACCGATGGCTCCCCGGAGAGGGGGGCCCGCTGACGCTGCCGCCGGCCGTGCAGGGGCCGACGGGGACTCGTCACGTCGAGGACCACCGCGATCACGTTCGCCCGGCGGCGGATCCGGGCCGCGCCTCGTCGCTGCCGTCGCACGAGAGCGTGCTGCATCGCGAGGGGGAGCTGATGTCCAAGCTCCACGACCTGCTGCATTCGCCGGTCGGCTCCGCGGTCGCCCGCGTGCTCGACGAGCTGCACGGGCTGATGCCGCGATCGCGCCATTCGCTCTGACCGGACCCTCGAATCCGGCAATGGCCGCGAATTCGGGAGGCCGGCGCGGGATTGTCATGTAGATTTCCTCAAGCCGTCGCATCGAACGGCCGACGGGGCCCGGATCAGGGGGCCCCGTCCCGTACGACTTGAGGATGCCACCATGAGATTCGCCACGCTCCGATCGCCCCTCCGCCGCGCTCTACTCTCGACGGCCGCCGTCCTCGCGTGCGCGGCCGCCCCGTGCCTGGCCCAGGATTACGTCGATCCCCGGCCGACGCTCGGGACCTTCGAGCCGACCCCCTACATTATGGTGGGGGGATCGGCCCCGGTGGCCGGGGGTTACTCCCCGTTGGGCCTCTACGGCGACACCACCATGTCGCTCAACGGCCCGGTCTCGGCGTTCCGCTCGGTGGCGGCCCCGGTCGTGACTTACAGCCGCGGGTATGACGGCGTCCTCCGCCCGGTCACGGGAACGACCACCACCACCCCCAACATGCCGCGTCTGTCCCCCTTCGCCTACCCGACGCGACGGAACAACTACTACGCACCCCGGACCAGCCCGCCCATGTCGCAGTACACCAGCGCGGTGAACTGGCTCGACCTGAACTGAGGCGGTCCCCCAACTCGACCCGGTCCCCGCCGCGGTGGTACACTCGGGGACCGGGCCGGATCGCGCCGCGCCCGGCTCAACGAGGGTCGGGGGCCGGTCGATGTCCGAGGGTCGCGCAGCGTCGTCTTCCAGGTCGCGGCCTCCCCGGCCGGCCGGGTCGGTGGGCCCCGAGGCGGCCTCCGGGGGCCTGCGGCTGTTCGACGCCGTCCTGGTCGCCTTTTTCCTGGCCCTGGTGTTCCTGCTGGGGGTCTTCCAGCTCCGGGACACGGCCGATTTCTACTGGCACCTGCGGACCGGCGACCTGATCCGGAAGTCCGGCGAGATCCCCCGCGTCGACTTCTACACATACACGCGCGAAGGTCAGCCGTGGATCGACCTCCACTGGCTGTTCCAGGTCGGCATGAGCTGGATCCACGAGCGCGGCGGCGTCCCGGCGCTGACGTTCGCCAAGTGCGCGATTACGTGCGCCGCGATGCTCCTGCTCATTACCGCTCGCAAGCGGACCTGGCCCGTCTGGGCCATGGTCCTGGCGTGGCTGCCGGCGCTGCTGGTCCTCTCCGGCCGCATGTATATCCGGCCGGAGACGATGACGCTGTTCTATCTCGCGTGCTTCCTGGCGGTCCTGATCCGCTGGGATCGGAGGCCGCGGCTCGCGTGGTTCTTACCCTTCGCGCAGATGGCGTGGGTGAACTCGCACGGCCTGTTCATCCTCGGGCCGATCGTGCTGGCCTTCGCGCTGATCGACGCCGCGCTGCGTCGCGGGGCGTTCTCGATGGTGAGGCGGCGGTGGTGGACGACGGTGGTCCCCGCCTCGGCGGCGACGGCCGCGGCGTGCCTGGTCAACCCTTACGGGATTCGGGGGGCGCTCTATCCGCTGGAACTGGCATCGACGATGGGGAGCCCGAAGTTCAGCGCCACGATCGCGGAACTGAAGCCCATCCCGGACTTCATCGCCGAGAGCGGCTGGGGGGTCGTCCCGCTCCAGATCCAGTTCGCGGCGCTGGCGCTGGGGGCGCTCAGCTTCATCGTCCCGATCCTCTCCGCGGCGGCCTCGCGAATTCGCGGGAGCACGCCCGAGCCGATCGATGAGCCGCCGGCGAAGCGAAGCAAGAAGGGCAAGGAGCCGAAGGGAACCAGGCCGACGCGCGCCAGGAAGCCGACGGCCCCGGCCGACGCGCCGGACGACGGCTGGCGGATCAGCGTCTTCCGACTCCTGCTGTTCGCGGCGTTCTCGCTCCTGAGCTTCCAGGCCACGCGCAACAGCCACCAGTTCGCGGCGGTGGTCGGCGCGGTGACGGCGTGGAACTTCGCCGAGTGGGCCGGGACTCGCCGGAAGCGGCCCGTCCCGGACGGCGGCGACGCCGGGCATGTCGCCGGGGTCCGCCCTCGCGTCGTCGCGCTACTGGCGTTGATCCTGCTGACGTTCGCGGTCGGGAGCGGGGGCTTCTACGCCTGGGCCGGCGAGGGCCGACGCCTCGGCTGGGGCGAGGAAGCCCTCATGTTCCCCCACGCCGCCGTGAAGATGTCCGGCCTGCCGGGATCGCCCGACCGCTGCGTGACCTTCCACAACGGCCACGCCGCCCTGTACATCCATGAATACAGCCCCGAGGCGCCCGGCGAGCCGGGCAAGACGGTCTTCACCGACCCTCGGCTCGAAGTGACCGGCGTCGAGTTGTACAGCCGCTACCTGGAACTCAAGAATCGGCTGAGCAGCGGCGACCCCGCGGGGATGGCCGACCTGGAGTCCCAGGGGCGGCCCACGGTCATCGCCGACCACGAGCACAACAGCGAGGTCGGCGCGGGGGTGCTGGCGAACTCGCGCTGGCGGTGCGTCTGGTTCGACCCCATCGCCTCGGTGTTCGTCCACGATTCGTATCGCGAGTTCGTCGACGAGCATGAGGTCGACTTCGGTGCCCGTCACTTCCGGCCCTCGGCCGAATCCGAGCCGCGGGGGACGGCCGAGCTGATCGCGGCCTCCAAGGCGACGAGGAACTACGCCAACTTCCTGGGGGCGGCGGGGCGGGGCGACCTCGCGCGCCCCTTCGGCTGGCTGGCGCTCGACTACGCCCGGCGGGTCGTCTCGACCGATCCGGGCTCGCTGGAGGGGTGGAAGTCGATCGGTTACACGGAGATGATCCGCGACTCCACCGGCCCCGCCGCGCGCTGTCGCGCCCCGTTCGACCCGATCTTCGACCTCTCCCCGGCGCGGGCGACCTACGCCCTGAAACGCGCGGCGGCGATCAACCCGCGCGACTTCCTCACGCTCGCGCTGCTCCAGCAGTCCTATCAGAATCGCGACATGGTGGAGGCGTTGCGGCCCGTGCTCGCTCGGGTGGCGGGGCTGTCGCCGATCAACTCCCGCCAGCGCGGGGTGATCGAGGCGGCCGTCCCCATGATCGATCAGATCGACCGCCGCCTGGCCCAGCCCCCGCCGACCTCGTGGAAGAACCTCGACGAGTTGGACCGGGCCGTCGACCGCGAGCTGGAACTCGGGCGCGTCGAGACGGCCGTCCGGCTGCTCGAATCGGCCTACCCGCCGGGCAAGGCCGACTGGAACATCGTCGCGCGACTCTCCACCCTGCTGCTCCACCTGGGGGAGCCCGAGCGGGCGCGGCAACATCTCCAGGCGGCCGTCGACGTCCCCCGCCCGGCTCTCCGCGACGCAAGGCTCGCCGTCTGCTCGTTGGTCGAAGGCCGTCTCGACGACGCGCGGCGGCAATACCTCAAGGCGATCGAGGCCGAGCCGGGCCTGTTCGAGGCCCGCTACGGCCTCGCCGTCCTGGAGCAGGACGACGCGAAGGCCGACCCGGCGCTGGAGCAGGCGATGGCCGCGATGGAATGCGCGTCGGACGAGGCCGGCCGCGGCGCGGCGAGGGCGCTCGCGGCGGCCGTCCGCGGGTACGCCTCGCCGGTCAGATCCGGAGATGCTGGGCGATGATGTTGCGCTGGATGTCGTTGGTGCCGGAGAACAGCACGCCGCCGGTGCTGTCGCGGACGTCGCGCTCCAGCCCCTCTTCCTCGGTGTAGCCCTGCGCGCCGAAGATCCGCACGGCGTCGAGGCTGTTCTGGGCGAAGCACTCGGAGACGTGGAGCTTCGCCATCGAGGCCGCGATGGTCGCGTCCTTGCCCTGCTTCTTGAGCCAGGCGTAGCGATGGACCATGTAGCGGCTGGTCTCGACCCGCGTCAGCATGTCCACGATCCGGTTCGACACCGATTGGAACTTGCCGATCGACTGGCCGAACTGCTTCCGCTTGCGCGCCCGCTCGATGCAGCGCTCCACCTGGCGCTGCATCGTCCCGACGACGCTGGCGAGGATCGCGCCTCGCTCCCATTCGAGCGCCTGGTTGAAGATGCGCGAGCCCCGGCCCTCGCGGCCCAGGAGGGCCTCGGCGGGGAGTTCGACGTTCTCGAAGACCAGCTCGCCCATGGGGGCGGTGCGCATGCCGAGCTTCTGGATGTCGCGGACGACCTGGAAGCCGGGGGTTCCGGCTTCGACGAGGAACGCGGTGATCCCCAGGACCCCCTTGGTCGGGTCGGTGGTGGCGAAGAAGAGGAAGACGTCGGCGACGGGGCCGCCGGTGATCCAGATCTTGCGCCCGTTGACGATCCACTTGTCCCCCTTGCGCTCGGCGCGGGTCTTCATGCTGAAGATGTCCGAGCCGGCCTCGGGCTCGCTGGCGCCGTTGGCGCCGAAGGAGCGGCCGTCGCAGAGGGGGGGGAGATAGCGTTGCTTCTGGGCCTCGTCGCCGAAGACGAGGATCGGCATCGTGATCGTCCAGAGCGAGGCGTTCAGCGAGAAGAGGAGCCCGGTGTCCGGGCAGGCGTAGCCCAGGCCCTCCATCGCGGCGACGGCCGTGGCGATCTCCTCCCCCTGGCCGCCGTACTCCTTGGGGACGGGCAGGCCGGCGGCGCCGAACTTCGCGCACCGCTCGTAGCCCTCGCGCCAGAACTCGGCGCGGCGGTCGCGGCCGAGCGAGTCGGGGTCGACCAGGTGCTCGCGCGCGAAGGCGACGGCGGCGTCGTGCCACTTGCGCTGATCGGCCGAGTATTCGAAGTCCATCGCAACGACCTCCTTGCCTTCCTTCGACTCCCCGGGACGGCGCCGCCTAGGCGAGGGCGGCTCGGGGCCGGGACGTCGGCCTCCCGCGAGCCGGGGGCGCCGTCTCGGCGAAGCGCGGCTCGGCCTCCAGATACCGCCGTTCCAGGTTGATCCAGGCGGCCAGGAACCGCCCAAGCTCCTCAAGGCAGCCCCCGCCCTCGAATTCCCGCAACGCCGCGGCGAGGTCGGGGAGCCAGCCGGCCAGATGATGGCCGAAGAAATGGAGTTGGGCAAGGTCACAACCGCGCAGGACCGCCGCCGACGCGCCCCCGAGGCAGACCAGCCGCCTCTGGATCCGCGACCTCGCGATCAGCCATGCCATGAAACCCAGCTCCCGAGAGGCGTGGTCGTCCCGCGTGGGCATCCATTCGCGATCGGGGCACCCGGCCGCCTCGTACTCCCTCCGAAGTTCCAGGAGCGCCTTCTCCGGCCGCCGCTTCCGCCACGCCCCCTTGTGGTCCATCTCCAGGGGAGAATGCGAGACCCGCCTCGACTTGACGAAGAACCGGTCGTAATCCACCTTGAGCGAGGCCATCGGCCGGCACAACCCAACCATTAGCGAGCGGAGGTCCAGGTCCGCGTCGGTGGCGGCGTCGCCCGGCTCGGCTCCCCAGGCGGCCGACGCCCGGCGGATCGCGTCCACGGTCGCCACGTCCTCGCGCTGGGCCCTGGGATCGGTCGCGCGGCCCCACATCCCGGCGTCGGGGTGCGACAGCACCGACGCCAGGAATCCATAGATCCGCTCCCGACCGGCGTCCATCGCGTCCGCGTCGAACCGACATTCCTCGCACATCGGATCAGGCTCCATCGCCCGGGGCCGCGCCGACAGGAAGGGGATGTCGTCGGTGGATCGCGGTCCCTCGGTGCCGGACTTCGTCGCCGGCCGTTGAATCTAGCTTATACTGTCAACACAGAAATGAAAGAAGATTCCGACGTAACCGACCGGCCGTGGATCCACCCTTCGACCCCGGTGGTCCGAGCGGCGAAGAGCGCGGCGTGGGGTGATCGCGGGTATAATGAGGAATTGGACCGGGGGATGAAGGTTGGGAGGCGCGATCGGATGGCGGACGCGGCGGCGGTGCGGGGGCCGGGGCTGGACGTGGCGAAGGCGAGGGGGAATTTCCCTCCGCTGGCCGAGGAGGCGCGCCCGGGGGTCCCGTTGCGCTACTTCGATTCCGCGGCGACGGCCCTGAAGCCGTCGACGGTGATCGAGTCCGTCCGCGAGTGCATGGCCGAGTACCCGGCGAACGTCCATCGCGGGCTGCACGTGCTGAGCGAGCGCGCCACCGAGGCGTTCGAGGGGGCCAGGGCCCGCATCGCCCTTTTCCTCGGCGTCGACGACCCGGCCCAGGTCATCTTCACGCGGGGGACGACCGAGGCGATCAACCTGGTGGCGCGGTCGTGGGGCAAGATGGCCCTCCGGCCCGGCGACGCGATCGTCGTCAGCGAGCTGGAGCACCATGCCAACCTCGTCCCCTGGCAGATGATCGCGGCCGAGACCGGCGCGGTCCTGCGTTACGTCGCCCTCAACGACGACCTGGAATACGACCTGGACTCCTTCGACCGACTGTTCGACGACGGCCGGGTCCGGATGGTCGCCACGACGGGGATGTCGAACGTCTCCGGGGTCCGGCCGCCGATCGAGGAGATCGTCCGCCGCGCCCGGGACCGGGGGGCCCGCGTGCTGATCGACGCGGCGCAGAGCCTGGCGCACGAGCGGCTGGACGTGGCGAGGATGGGGGTCGACTTCGCGGCCTTCTCCGGGCACAAGGTGTTCGGCCCGACGGGGGTCGGCGTCCTCTACGGGAAACGCGAACTCCTGGAGGCGATGGAGCCGGTGCTCGGCGGCGGGAACATGGTCCTCCGCGTCGAGCGCGACCGCGCCGTCTGGAACGAGCTGCCCGACAAGTTCGAGGCCGGCACGCCCCCCATCGCGGAGGTGATCGGCCTGGGGGCGGCGATCGAGTACATCGAGTCGCTGGACGCCGACGCCGTCGCCCGGCACGAGCGAACGCTGATCGACCACGCTCACGCGAGGCTGAGGGAGGTCGAGGGGTTCCGCCTGCTGGGGCCCTGGGGCACGGCGGGGAAGGGGCCCATCGTCGGCTTCACGATGGACGGGACGCACCCCCACGACCTGTCGCACCTGCTGGACCGTTACGGCATCGCGATCCGGGCGGGGCACCACTGCGCCATGCCGCTGCACGCGAGGCTGGGCATTCCGGCCTCCGCGCGGGCGAGCTTCGCCCTGTACAATACGACGGAAGAGATCGATCTGCTGGCCGAGGCGCTGGGCTCGATCAAGACGATGCTTCGGCGGCGTTGAACGCCCCGCCGTCGCCATGGAGCCGCTGAATGGACGACCCGCTGTACCGGGAAGAGATCCTGGACCATTACTATTCGTCGCCGTACCGAGGGCGGCTCGATCGGCCCGACCACGCCTGCGACCTGGACAACCCCTTCTGCGGCGATCAGATCCACGTCGAGCTGACCGTGGAAGGAGACCGCATCCAGGAGGTTCGGTTCGACGGCAAGGGGTGCGTCATCAGCCAGGCCGCCACCTCGCTGGTCGCGGAGCGGCTCGAAGGGGCGACCGTCCAGGAAGCCCTCCAGCTCGGCCCCGCGGACGTCGTCAAGCTGCTCGGGATGCCGCTGACCCCCACCCGCATGAAGTGCGGGCTGCTGGGCTGGAAGGCCATCCAGAAGGCGCTGACCCCCACGGACGTCGCCGTCTGAGCGGGTCGAGATCGCCCGGCTTCGGCCGAGATCAGAACTCGGCGGCCGGGCGGTGGATGAGGGGCTCGGCCGCGGCCTGCTGGAAAGGCGATCGCGGCGGCCGGGCGGCGGCGGGACCGATCACCTCCTGGTCGACCGGGAGCAGGAACGAGTCGGCGGCGGCGGGCGCGACGGAGCGCCGGCCGCCGCGTCGCGGTGCCGGAGCGGGGGCCGAGCGTCTGACGCGCGGGGCCTCGTCGTCCTCGTCGGCCGATTGGAGGCGGGCGCCACGGATCTCGACCGGGGGCCCGAGCCGCACACCGGCCCCTTCTCCGCGATCCGAGGAGGCGCCCCGACGCGACGGGGGCGGCACGGGCTCCGGCGGGGGCATGCTCTCGCGGACCGTGGTATCCCCCGCGCCGTGCTCGCCGCGAGGGGCGTCGCGGCCCAGCTCGGCCAGGTCGATCGACTCATAGCCGGTGACCCTGGGCGGGGCGAACTCGGCGAGGGCCTCCTGGGAGAACTCGGCGTTGATCTTCGGGCCGAAGTACCGGTTGGACACGCGGCTGGTCATGGCGATGTCCAGGGTCAATTTCTCGTCGACCCAGTGCAGCCGAAACTGGTCGGGGATGTGGCCGGCGGCCTCGGTCTTCGTCGCGTCGGGATCGGTCCCGGGCTCGGCGTCGGCGTCGGCCTTGAGGGTCACGTCGTAGTACTTCTGGATCGTGGCCTCGCCCAGCAAGGTCTTGCCGTCGCGGTCGTACGCGCGGAAGCCGACGAGGCGGTTGGCCTTCTCGTCGACGATCATCTCGCGGACGTAGGCCGCGGCCGGGTCGCGCGAGGGGGGCAGCTTCACCACGCTGAGGCCGGGGCGGTCGCCCGGGGTAATCCGCGCCGAGGCCGCCTCCTCGCGGGTGATCGGCTTCAGGCCCATCGCGGTGACGATCCAGTCCGGCTGATAGGTCGCCTTGAGGTTGCTCTGGGCGAGGTCGTCGTAGGCGCATCGGTAGATGCCCTTGTCCGCGTTCTCCTTCACCCAGAACCAGAATTCGTGCTCGTTCGAGCCGATGTCCGCGACGTTGCCGGTCGTCACCGGGCGCTGGACCAGCAGCTTGAAGTCGTGGGGCTGGGAGACCAGGAGCCGGCCGTCGAGGCCGCCCCCCACCGGCTTGCCGCCTTCGGGCGAGGCCATCGAGACGGTGATGGAGGGCTTGGCGTTGATCGTCTGGATCAGCCGGGCGTTGCGGTTGTGCTCGCGCACGAACTCGTCGAGCTGGAACGACGACGCCTGGATGTCCGGGGCGGCCGGCGGCCGGTTCGTCCTCGGCGACCCGGCCGCGCGGCAGCCGGCGAGGCCGGCCACGGCCGCGAGCGCGATCAGCATCCGAAACGCGGCCTGGGCCTTCATGGGGTCCGACTTTCCTCGACTGGCCCGGTCGATCGCTCGGCCGGGGGGATTGACGGATGGGCGCGGACGATCGGGAAGAGATGCACTCGCGAGGGGGCCGCACCTTAGCTCAGGTCGCCGGCCCGCACAAGAGAGATCGGCCGGGGCGCGGGCTCCGAGCGGATCCCACACCCCTCCGATTCTCTTTCATCGGCGCCGGGGCCGCTCAACTTGCGAGGAATTTCTCCAGGGCGTCGAATCCCTTCTCCAGGGTCGCCAGGTCGGTCGCGAACGACATGCGGGCGAAGCCCTCGGCCCCGAACGCCGAGCCCATCACCAGGGCCACGTTGGCCTGGCTCAACGCCGTGAGGCAGAACGAGGTGGAGTCGTCCACCTGCTTGCCCCCGAGCACGCGGCCGAAGTGGGAGGCGACGTTCATGAACGCGTAGAACGCGCCGCCGGGGGGGAGGCAGGTGACGCCCGGCAGCTTCTCGATCCGCTCCAGGACATAGGCCCGTCGCCTGGTGAACTGCGCCTTCATCTCCTTGACGGAGTCCTGCGGGCCGGTGATGGCCTCGATGGCCGCGTACTGGCTGACGGAGCAGGGGTTGCTGGTCTCCTGGCTCTGGAGGTCGCCGATGAACTTGGAGACCGCCGGCGGGGCGACGGTCCAGCCGATCCGCCAGCCGGTCATCGCGTAGGTCTTGCTGACGCCGGAGACGGTGATCGTCCGGGCCGGCAGGTCGGGATGGAGGCCGGCGAAGCAGGTCGGCTTCGCGTCGCCGTAGGTGAGCTGTTCGTAGATCTCGTCGGAGAGGACGCCGACGTCGGTCTTGAGGACCTCCTCGGCCAGCGCGGCCAACTCCGAGCGCTCGTAGACCACGCCGGTCGGGTTGGACGGGCTGTTGATCATCAGCAGCTTGGTCCGGGGGGTGACCGCCGCCCGGAACTGCTCGACGGTCATCTTGAAGCCGGCCGATTCCGGCGTCGGCACCAGGACAGGGGTCGCGCCGGTGAGCTTCACCAGGTCGGAGTAGCTGACCCAGTAAGGGGAGGGGATGACGACTTCGTCCCCCGGCCCGCAGACGGCCATCAGCGCGTTGTGGATGGCGTGCTTGGCGCCGTTGGAGACGACCACCTGCGCCGCGTCGGTCTTCACGCCGTGGTGATCGGTGTAGACCGCGGCGACGGCCTCGCGCAGCTCCGGGATGCCGGCGGGGGGCGTGTAGTGGGTCTTGCCCTCCCGCATGGCGCGGATGGCGGCTTCCTGGATGTTGGCCGGGGTGTCGAAATCGGGCTCGCCCAGGGCGAAGTCCAGGACCGCGACCCCGCGAGCCTTCAGCTTCCGCGCCTCGGTACCCATCGCGATGGTGGCCGAGGGCTCGATCAAGCCCGCGCGCTCCGCCAGAGATAGTGGCATTCTCGGACCTTTCGCTTTCTTCGATAGGGATCGCTGGCGCGACCTCGGCCGCGCGAACCGCGTATCCCGTGCGACGTCGACCCGACCGGCGGGTCGACGCCCCTCCCCGCTCATCTTGCCCCGGCCGGCGGGCCGATACGCTCAATCGACTATGCCGTCCGGCCGGCTTCCGAGCAAGCTCACCAGGCCGGACCCAGACCCGACGGCGGACCCTGGCGATCGTCGTACCTTTGCCGGCGACCATTGCCAAGTTTCCCCAACTCCCCTATTCTTTGGCAGGCGTTTGCAACCCCTTGAAGGTCGTGATAAATTGACATGGCAGGGCAAGGCGTGACGCCTGGCGGCCCGTCGCACCGACCGGCAGGGGTGTGGCGGGGCCGGGGGGATCGCCGCGGTTTTCGACCGGCGGCGGGGCCGCCGGGTCGACGCGACGGGCTGGAGGCCCCGTCGTGGACGTGTGGAGAGGGAGCTAGGAGGTCGTTTCGGGAATCCCACGCCGCGAGAACGTCGGGCACCAGGTGAGGGTGGGAAACATGCACCGCGTGGTGATCACAGGAATTGGCATCGTCGCGCCCAACGGCGTCGGGTCTCGGGAGTTCGCCGAGGCGATCGCCGAGGGTCGGTCGGGCGTCGGCTACATCGAGAGCTTCGACACGACCGGCCTGCCGATCAAGATCGCCGGCGAGGTCAAGGGCTTCGACGTCACGCCGTACCTGGGCCAGCACAAGAAGAACGGCAAGCTGATGAGCCGCGCCATGCGGTTCGCCGTGGGCGCGGCGGCGATGGCCGTGGAGGATTCCGGGGTCGAGGCGGGGAAGCTCGACCCGTCCCGCTTCGGCGTCTGCATGGGCACCGGGATCACGCCGGTCGACGTCGACGAGTTGGTCGGCCCGATGCGCGCCGGCCTGGGCGATGACGGCCGCTTCGACATGGCCCGCTTCGCGGCCTCGCGGTCGGAGTCGATCTTCCCGCTCTGGTTGTTGCAGCACCTGCCGAACATGGCGGCGGCCCACATCTCGATCCTGCACCACGCGATGGGCCCGAACAACACGATCGTCACCGCGTGCGCCGCCGGCACCCAGGCGGTGGGCGAGGCCTTCCGCCTGATCGCCCGTGGCGACGCCGACGTGATGCTCGCCGGCGGCTGCGACAGCCGCCTCGACCCGCAGCTCCTGGTGGCCTACTCCGCGATGAAGGCCGTCAGCGCGTCCGTCCGGCCCCCCAAGGAGGTCTCGCGCCCCTTCGACGCCGACCGCGACGGCTTCGTGATGGGGGAGGGCGCCGCGGTCCTCTTCCTGGAGAGCTACCGCCGCGCCAAGCGCCGCGGGGCGCGGATCTACGCCGAGGTCACCGGCTACGGCTCGTCGTTCGATGCCTTCGGCATCACCCGCCCCGAGCCCGAGGGGAAGGGGGCGTCGCTGTCCATGACCTCCGCGCTCCGCGAGGCCAAGCTCGACCCCGCCGAGGTCGACTACATCAACGCCCACGGGACCAGCACCCGACTGAACGACCTGATGGAGACCGTGGCCGTCAAGCGGGTCTTCGGCCATCGCGCGCCGTCGATCCCGATGAGCAGCCAGAAGTCGATGATCGGCCACCTCATCGGCGCCTCGGGCGCGGTCGAGGCCGCCGCCACCGCGATGGCGTTGGAGCGGGGCGTCGTCCCGCCGACCATCAACCTCGCCACCCCCGACCCCGACTGCGACCTGGACTACGTCCCCAACACGGCCCGCGAGCTCCCCCTCCGCGCCGCGATGTCCAACAGCTTCGGCTTCGGCGGCCAGAACGCCAGCCTCGTCCTCGAACGGGTCTGAATCGGGGCGGGACCGCCTTCGACGTAGAGGGCCGACGCGACGAGGGTGTCGGAGCCGAGTAGAGCTCGGGACGCCGCGCCCCCCGGTCCGGGGGACGCGGGTCCTGAAGGCCCTCAGAAGATTTCCAGATGGTACCGACGCACGTAGTTGAGCCACCTCAAATCGAATGGATTGCTCGTGGCGTAGAGTGGGCTCGGCTCGCCGAACGGGTTAGCCAGATTGGCCGGGTTATAGCCAGGCTCCCCCCCCTGGATATAGATCTCGAAATAGCCTGCGGGCCGGGGCTGGATCCCGGCCTGCATGCGGAACGCGCCGGCCGGGCGAGCCGAGCCGTCGAACCGCGAGAAGGCGGAAGGCACGGGCCGCGACCAGCCGGCGTCGAGGAGCCCTGGCGGGGTGAAGCCGTTGGCGATCAGGTACGCCTCGGCGTCGGCGCGCGTCGGGAAACGTCGCCTCGCGCCGCTCGTGGGATCCATAACGTACCCGTCCCCCGCCCGCGCGTCGTAGAGCTGGGCTTCGCGCTTGTTCAGGTCGCCGAATGACAGCGTGGGCTCGCGGTCCCAGTTGTTGGTCTCGTCCGACTCGGTCACGGCGTTCGCTGCGTCGACCGCCAGGCCGACCCAGACCTCACCGAAGTAGGCCGTCGGCAGGTTCAACGGGAGGGTCACCAGGTCGTGGATCTGGTAACTCTGGCCGACGGCCAGGCTTGGCACGTTCGCGACGATCTTAATCAGCCGATCCGTGGCCGGGTTGATGGTGCTGTCGGTCGATATATAAAAGCCGACCGAGAAGGGCCCGGCGTCGGCCTGGCCCTCGTTCCTCACCACGCCGGAGACCGTGATGGCGGTGTTGATAGGGATGATCTCGTTCTCTAGGGTGGTGCCGCTGGAGGTCGGGAACGAATAGTTGAAGTCGTCGACCGTGAGGTCGGCCAGCCGCACCGTGACCGAGCCCCAGGACGGATAGGCCGAGTCCGCCGTGGGAGACGTCGTCGTGTCGAGGACGACGTTCAGGTAATACTCCCGCTTGACGTTGAATCTCACGGTGATCGTCCTGGTCCCGTTCGTCTGCTCGAGCGCGCCGTCCGTGTACGAATCGCCGCCCCATACGAACGGGAACTGCAGAGGATCGTTCAGGATGGATAGCTGGGGATACGGGACGCCCGTGACGCTCACGGAGAAGGAGTCCCAGAAGCCTCCGCCGTCGCTATCGTTGTTGTAAGCGTCCCAGGTGCTCAGGTCGTAATCGAACGTGATCTGATAGTCCCGGCCGGGCGATAACTTGGCGGAAGCGCCATGGAAGCCCGACTGCTGAATGTCGCTGGCGTCGCCCGGGGTGCCCATCGTGATGGTGTCGCCCGATACGCTCGCATCGCCATACGCGACCCAGGCCAGGCTCGGCACCACCCGCTGCTCCAGCGGGTCGAAGTCGCCGCATCGGAATCGGATGCCGGCGCGGGCGCGGCGACGATCGCGGGATCGCGTGGTCGGCCGGCGCGGCGGGAGCGGAAAATTGAAGAACATCGCGGTGATCCTCTCGGGTGCAATGGGGCTCGGGTAAGTGCTAGGCTCCGGGGGGCTCGCGGCGACGGCGATGGCCGGACGACGCGGCCACCAGCGCCCCCGTGGCCGCGGCCGCGGCGAGCAGCATGAGCGAGTTGGGCTCCGGGACCACCTCGGCCGGCGCGAACCGGAGTTGGGCGATTCCGAAGTCCTGGGAGCCGCTGATCCGCACGCTCGTGAAGGCGGGTGTCAAGGCGGTGGTCGCGGCCGCGAACAGCAGCGCCCCGGCATCGCCGCCCACGTCGCGCGAGACTTGATAGACCTCGTCGGCACCGTTGAAGAACGTGGCCGTGAATGTGAACGGCCCGAACTGATTCGGCTGCAGCTCGAACCCGAAGACGCTGAGCGGATCGGCGAAAGTGAGCGTTACCTGCGTCAGCCCGTCGCTGTAGAGGACCCGCGGCGTGTCCGTCTCGGTGATCGGGGGGCCCGCCCACGTCGCCCATCCATCGGGCACGTCCAGGATCATCAAGGGGATGGAAAAAGTCACGCCCGCGTCGGGAAGGGACGTGATCAGGTCAAACTGATCCCCGGGGATCGCGAGGAGCCTGGTCCCCGAAGTATAACCCTGCCCGTTGGGGAGGTTGGCGCGGGGGTCGCTGATCGTGAAAAAATCCGCGTCGACCGTCGAGGCCGGACCGAGGACGATCAGCGAGGCAACGGCTAGGGAGATGAACTTTCGTCTCACATCGAACTCCTTCCGAGTGTCGGGCTAGGTCATGCGACGCGGGGCGTGCCACTGCGGTTCGATCGGCGAACATAGAGGACGACGGCATCCGCGACGTACCAGGCAGGATATCAGTCGTGGACTCAAACGCATCGGAAAAATAATGCGACGAGTTCAAATTGTCAATATTTACAACGATTTAATGGGATCGAATCGGATCCCTCACGGGCGGAACCCGGGGTTGACCCGGCCTGGGACAATGACGGGGCGGTCTCCCGCCTCGACTGATCCGCAGGTCGCGATTGGCGCGAAACGGGCGGGGCGGGCGGCACGATCGCCGGTGGCCTAGGCTCTGTCTGATGGGCTGACTCATGCCGTCAGCAGTCGCAAGTATCGCTGCACCATGGCCCATTGCACCGTGGCCAGGTAATTGACGGCCAGCTTGTCGAAGCGTGTCGCCACCGCCCGGCACTCCTTCAACCAG
>NZ_JBBCIR010000073.1:0-47265 GCF_037189885.1 Paludisphaera sp. | reverse complement strand
TCGGCGCTCATGGCTCGCGTCTCCGGTGGACGAGGATCGTTGACACCCCCATTCACCGGGACGCGGGCCCTAACTTTCAACCCCCCAACCACTTCCCCTCGCCTCACGCCCCCCGTCCGGTGGAGTTAAGTGAGGACTGTCCCCATTCTACATCGATTTCGCCGCCGATTTCGGTTGCGATGACGTCTACACGGTTGAGGATTTCTGCTTCGGGTGCAACACGACGGCAAAATGCCGCCAGAAGGAGGTCGTGTCGCTCCTCGTCAGCAGAGCATCTTCCTAGACTCTCGCGGAAATTGTCAGAGCAGATATGACTGACGAACCCTTCGACGTTCAGGCACTTGCCATGAAAGTATCGTTTTATTTCTTCGCGACCGCGTGCGGGTAGAGATTGAATCTGTCTAAGCGAGTCGGTCGCTAGGGATGGTAGTGCCTCGTCTAGTAAGCGGGCAGCCATCGCCGCCCGCGCTTGATTCCGCTTGAAGAAGAGACTCCCTCCTCCAATTGTCACGATAGCTGCGCTGGCGACCCCGCCACTCAATAATCGACGTCGATTTATAGACATGATTTGACTTGCCCCCCAGCGGGTGGTGCCAACTGCGAAGGATGAGATTCCTCATCCGCGCTTTGATGCAACCAAAATTATAGGGGCTGAGTCGGCGTGTCAAATGGAAAATGAGAACAGGTCGGGTGGGCTGGCCATAAACCTGGCATGTGATCAGGCAAGCATGATTAAATTGTGTTTAGAACGGATGGGGCGAGAACGTAAGACCTCGTGTCCCAATGGAGGTCCCGCCGGGCCCCCGGCCTCGCCCCTTCAAGGGGCGAGGCCGGAGGATGTCGGGCCCGGCGGGGGGTCGCGGTCGGTGGTGTACGGTCGGTCGAGCGGCTCGATTCGATTCGGGTCGAATCAGGCGGCGATGATCCACTTCTTGATGCGGCCGACTTCCTCGGCCCAGTTCTGGCTCGTCTTGCGCGAGCGGTAGGCGTCGAAGAGGAGGTCGAGGGTCTGGGCGAAGTGGCGCAGGCCGTCGACGCGGGCGCACTTGGCCTCGTAGGGCTCCAGCCGTTCCTCGGGCTTGGGGAGCTGCGCGCCGGAGACGGCCAGGCTCTCGGCCTGGATGGTCATCTCATACTGCGCCCCGTGGCGCACGAGGATCAGCCCGGCCTTGCGCGGGAGCTTGCCCGACTGGAGGGCCCGGAAGGCCTCGGGGAGGCGCGTGGGGGAGTCGTCGGTGAGGCTGTCGCGGCCGGTCTCGCCGCGGGGGCAGTCCAGGGTCAGCGTCTTGGCGACCATCACGGCGACGTCGGAGCCGTCGGCCAGCGGGATGGTGTCGCTCTCGTTCTGGAGCTGGTGCCAGAGCCAGACCAGGAACTCGTTGCCGAGGTGGTCGAGCATGTTCGGGGCCTTCTCGGCCCAGGCGACGGTGGAGAGCTGGTCGCCGCTGTCGCCGCCGTAGAGGTTGAGCGAGCCCTCGCCCAGCTTGGCGACGACGCGGTCGGACTCGGCGATGGACTCGTGCTCGCCGACGGCCAGCGAGCCGGCCGTGATCGGCTCCAGCGGGCGGTCGAACGTCTCGCGGAACAGCGCCGTGGCGCGCTCGACGACGGTGGAGCTGTTCGACCCGACGTAGAGGACTTCCTCGCGGGCGTCCCAGAGGATCGGGTAGTGGTTGCGGCGACGGAAGCGGCCGTCGGCGGCCTCGGCCTCGGCGCGGGCCTTGGCGGCCTCCTTCGCCTCCTGCTTCTGGGCCCTCGTCGCCGTGCCGCTGGGGTTCAGCGCGGCGCGGGCGTCGATCTCGATCTGCGTGTAGGCCCGCAGGAGCGAGCCGGGGACCTTGTCGACGTCGATCCGGATGGCCGCGTGAAGCGCGTCGTTGATGAAGTTCTTGGCGTAGTCGAAGGTTACGTCCAGGACGTGGCCGCCGCCGGCCCACCCCGTGCTGACGCCGTCTGCGGGATCGGCCGGGCTGTGCTTGCCGATCTTGTGGCTTTCGAGCAGGGCGAGCGTCTCCTCCGAGAACGGCAGCGGCGACGGGCCGCCGACGCGGAAGCGCGTGAAGGTCATTCGTCCGTTCAGGAAGCCCATCCTCGTCCTCCTCCTCGATGGCCCGGCCGGGCGGAACTCGCCCGACCGCGGACCCGGTATCCGCCGGGTTCCCTAGAGATCGGACGCCGGAGGAGGAGGCTTCACCCCGTCGGGCCCGCCGCGGCCATCGACCTTGACGGCGCGGCGGGGTCGGTCCGGTCAGGAGAAGTTGACGAACTGGAGAGGATATTTCGGCCCGTTCTCCTTGAGGTGGGCGATCACGGCCTGGAGGTCGTCGATCTTCTTGGCCGTCACGCGGACCTTGTCGTCCATGATCTGGGCCTGCACCTTGATCTTCATCTGCTTGATGTCCTTGACGATCTTCCGCGCGTCGTCGGTCTCGATGCCGGAGTGGATCTTCACGGTCTCGCGGACGGAGTCGTGCGTCGCCTCCTCGATCTTGCCGCGCACCAGCGCGTTCACCGGCACGCCGCGCTTGGCCATCTTCTCCTTGAGCACCTGGATCACCGTCTCGAGCTGGGCGTTGTGGTCGGCGGTGATCTTCAGGGACTCGTCCTGCTTGTTGTACTCGATGGCCGCCCTGGTCCCCTTGAAGTCGTACCGCACGGCGCACTCGTGCTGGGCCTGCGTGACGGCGTTGTGCATCTCGACCTGGTTGATCTCGCTGACCACGTCGAACGAATGATTGTCGGCCACGGCGATCCGGCTCCCTGGTGTCGGTCGTGCGTCCCTCTCGCGCGAGGGTTAACCCTTAACCGATACCAGCCGGCGCGTCGCTGGACAAGCCGATCCGTCCCCGAGGGGCGTGCAACGACGCGGCCGCTAGACGTCCAGGCGATCGAGGAACTCCAACTCTTCGAGCAGCCGGTCGGTCCGGGCCTCAAGGGCGGCGACCTCGGCCGCGTAGGCGAGACGGGCTCGCGTGCGGGTCAGGTCGCGGATGAGCCGGTGACGAGTGGAGTCTCGCGGTTCGGGGCCGGCCGAGAGGATATCGACGATCTTCTCGGCCTGATCTCCCCAGAGACGCGCCGGGTCGACGGCCAGACCGAGGCATTCGCCGCAGGAACGCCGAATCCGACGCTCGCGCTCGGTGAGGAGGGGGACGGCGTAGCTCAAGCACCCGCCGACGATGCCGATGAGCGCCGAGGCGGACATGACCCTCGTCGCGATCCTTCCCAAGTCGTCGAGCGGTTCGCCCATCAGTGAATGGATGGCGGGGACGAGCAGCAAGACGCCCGAGAGTGTCAGGAGCGCGAACAGGCCGCGCATGTAGGCCATGATCACGGACGCACGATCGATTGAAGTGAGAGGCAACGCCTGAAGGACTTTTCCGTCGTCCCGAAACAGCACGGGCTCGCACGCCCACGCCCGGGGAGCCTGGGGCTTCACATAGAAGGACTCCCGCGGGTAGAGCGGCATCAGGTTGACCGTGGTGAACACCGTCACGATCCGCGTCCCATCGACGATCTTGACCCGGCCGAAGGCGTCCCTGTCAATCTTGAAGTCGAAGAGCATTCGCCAACCTCTCGTCCGAATCGTCGCGGTTCACACCGCTCCCAGCACCGTCGCCGCGATCATGACCGCCATGCCGACCAGCAGCGGGGGGGCGACGATCGCGACGAGTCGGCGGCCGGATTCGTCGGAAAGTCGCGCGCAGACGACGACGACCGCGGCGGCGGGGCTCATGGTCCGGCCGAAGTGGGCGCCGAGCGAGGCCAGCGTCCCGATGCGGACCGGGTCGAGCCCGAGGGCGTCGGCGACCGGGACGAAGAACTCCATGATCGCCACCGCCGGCGCGATGCCGCTGCCGCCGATGACCGCCAGGCCCCACGGCAGGACGGCCGACGCCATCGGCGCCAGCGCGGGTCGCTCGGCCAGCGCCTCCACGACGACCCGGATCAGCCCGCTTCGGCGGATGCCCTCGGCGAAGGTCGACGCCGCGACGATCAGCGAGATGACGTGCGTGTAGGCGTAGCCCGCCCCCTCGAAGAATTCCGGGGCGAGCTTCGAGCCGGATCGCGGAACCGCCAGCCACGACAGCATGACGCCGATGAGCATCGCCGCCAGGATCTTCGAGGGCCCGACGAACTCCGCCAGCGGCGACGCCGCGCCCAGCACGCCGTCGGCGAACAGGACGGCCAGCGGGGCGATGGGGACGGCGGCCTTGAACAGGTTGACGCGGGGCTCGCTTAGGACGGGGCCGAGGACCGGCGCTTGCTCGGCGGCCCGCGACCGTCGCCGGGCGAGGAGCCAGAAGACGAGCAGCGCCGAGCCGCAGGCCGTGAAGTTAAGCGGGGCCTGACGCGAGACCACCTCGTGCCCCGGCAGCCCGGTCAGCTCCGAGAGCTTGCGCATCTCGACCGCGCCGGGGTTGAACAGTTCCCCCCCCATCGAGGCCCCCAGCAGCAGCGTCGCGCCCGCCGTCGCGGCGTCCACCCCCCCCGCGCGGAGCAGCGGGATCAGGATGGGGCCGAGCACGGCGGCGGTCCCGGACTGGCTCACGATGGTCGTGTTGACCAGGTAGCCCGCCGCGACGCCCCCCGGCACCAGCAGCGCGGGGGCGAGCCGCAACGGCCGCGTGAGCAGCCGGACCATCTCGCGATCACAGCCGGTGACTCGCAGGACGAAGGCGAACCCCATCGCCGAGCCGATCGGCACGATCGTCGCCGGGTTGGACATCTCCGCGACGAGCTTCGCCAGCATCTCCACCATCCCCGCCGCCCCGTCGGCCGCGAACAGCGCCGTCGCCCCCAGCAGGAGCGTCAGGCGCACGTCGACCCGCATCGCGATCAGCGCGACGACCGCGACGAGATCCAGGACGGCCAACCAGGCGAGAGGGGTCATGGGCGGGGCTCGATCGATCGCGCGACTGGGGGAGGTTGCGGACGATCGATCATGCGACGTGGGAGTCGTCGATGCAAGGGGCGGGGTCAGGGCGCGATCGCCCCCGGCGGGTCCGACTCGGTGGTCGCTCGCCGCTCGCGGTCCCGCCTCAGCATGTCCCGCATGATGGCCTCGACCGTGGCACCCACGCGAAAGTTGGTCGTCCGCGCCAGGCGATCGAGGGCGTCGGCCAGGTCGACGATGAGCCCATGATAGGCCGCCTCGTCAAGCACGGCCAGCGTGCCGAGGACGCGCAAGCCGCGGTCGCGGGCTTCCTTGACGGCGTCTCTATCGTCCATGAGGACCGCGTCGGCCCTGGCCTCCACGGCCAGCGCGATGGCCTCGCGCTCGCCGAGGCCTAGGCCATCGGCCTCGATCGGCGCGCCCGGCGTGGACTCTTCCAGCCAGGTCGGGCGATCGACGAGCCAATCGCGCACGGCGGCGGGTGTACGAGGCCGCGTCAGCTCCGCCAGCACGGCGGGGGGGACCAGGATTCGCCGGAAGAGGACCGGGAGGCAATCGCCGAGGCCGATGAGGATCAAGTACCGGAGCGGCGAGGCATCACAGACGACGAGCATCACCGCCCTCGTCGAAAGAAAGTTCGCTGTTCCTCGAACTCCTCCATCGAGAGATCGGCATCGACGCCGTACCGTTTCAGGAGGCCGTCGGCCTCGTAGTCGTCCAGGCCGAGCGCCGTCGCCAGTTGATGCCTAGTGATCCTCGCCTCGCGATACAACTCGACGAGGAGGGCTTCCTTGGCCTTGGCGGCCAGGTCGGTTCCCGCAGCCAGGTCCGTGATCGTTCGGGGAAGTTCGAAGCTGACGGTCATGGCGTGTCTCCCGGCGGGTGATCGCTCGGCCGGCTTACGAGATGAGAGCCCGCTTCGATTCTACAGCCACCTCGCCGCCATCGCGTCGAAGAACGGGCCGAGGTCCACGTTGCCGCCGGAGAGGATCGCGCCGACGCGACGGCCTTCCAGATCGAGCCGGCGCTCCAGGAGCGGGGCGACGACGACGGCGCTGGAGGGCTCGACGACGATTTTGAGGCGTTCCCACAGGAAGCGGAGGGCGTCGACGATGCCGGCCTCGCTGGCGGTCTCGATGCGGTCGACGAGGCGGGAGATCACGGCGAAGGGGCGTTCGCCCAGGCTGGTGCGCAGGCCGTCGGCGATGGTGTGGGGGTCGCCGGAGGGTTCGACCTTGCCGGAGATCAGCGAGCGCCTGGCGTCGTCGGCGCGCTCGGGCTCGACGCCGATCACCAGCGTTTGGGGCGACCGCGCCTTGACGGCGATCGCCGTCCCCGAGATCAGCCCGCCGCCGCCGACCGGAACGACCACGGCGTCGAGCGGACCGGCCTGGTCGAGCAACTCCCACGCGGCGGTGGCCTGGCCGGCGATCACGTCCCAGTAGTCGAACGGGTGGATCAGCGTCAGGCCCTTCTCGGCGATCTCCTCGGCGACGGCGGCCTCG
Organism: Paludisphaera sp.; assembly: GCF_037189885.1. Classification (NCBI taxonomy): domain Bacteria; kingdom Pseudomonadati; phylum Planctomycetota; class Planctomycetia; order Isosphaerales; family Isosphaeraceae; genus Paludisphaera; species Paludisphaera sp. The sequence continues at coordinate 40,863 of NZ_JBBCIR010000073.1, read as the reverse complement.
CGCGCGGCGAGGGTGGGCTCGCACAGGCGGATCGTCGCGCCGTAGCCGGTCATCGCCGCCTGCTTGATCGCCGGGGCGGTCCGAGGGACCACCACCGTCACCGGGATTCCCAGCAGCGACCCGGCCAACGCCAGCGCCTGGCCGTGGTTGCCGGACGAGTGGGTCACGACCCCCCTGCCCTTCGCCTCGTCGTCCAGTTGCAAGAGCGCGTTCATCGCGCCCCGGAACTTGAACGCGCCGACGCGCTGGAGGTTCTCGCACTTCAGGTGGACGGCGCAGCCCGCTCGGGAGTCGAGCGTCCGCGAGGTGATGACTGGGGTGACGTGGGCCCAGGGGGCGAGGCGCTTCGCGGCCTCGCGCACCTGGGGCTCGCCGATAGGGATGTCGATCGGATCAATACTCATGGCGCTCGCCGGAGTCGTCGCCGGTCGCCGGCGGGGTCAGTGGGGCGGCCTGGTGGAAGACGCGGTCGGCGTCTTCCCGGCGGACGCGGGCGACGGCGTCGTCCAGGCTCATGACGCCTAGGTCGCCGGCCTGGCGGTCGCGGTAGGCGACGGAGCCGGCCTCGGCCTCCTTGGCACCGACGACGAACATCACCGGCACCTTCTGGAGCTGGGCGTCGCGGATCTTGGCGCCGATCTTCTCGGGGCGGTGGTCCATCGTCGCGCGGACGCCGGCCTCGGTCAGCCGTTTCAGGACCGTCTCGGCGTAGTCGGCCGCCTTGTCGGAGATGGGGAGGACGCGGACCTGTTCGGGCGCCAGCCAGAGCGGGAAGGCCCCGGCGAAGTGCTCGATCAGGATCCCCATGAACCGCTCCATGCTGCCGAACGGGGCGCGGTGGATCATGACCGGCGTGTGCGGCTGGTTGTCGGCGCCGACGTACTCCAGGCCGAACCGCTCGGGCAGGACGTAGTCGAGCTGCACCGTGCCGAGCTGCCACTGCCGGCCGATGCAGTCGCGGACGATGAAGTCGGCCTTGGGCCCGTAGAAGGCCGCCTCGCCGGCCGCCTCCTCGTAGGGGAGCTTCATCTCGTCGAGCACGGAGCGGATGTCGTCCTCGGCGCGGCGCCAGGTGTCGCCGGCGGCGCCCTGGTACTTGGGGTCCTCGGGGTCGTGCTTGGAGAGGCGGAGTTTGTAGTCGGTCAGGCCCAGCGAGTTCAGGACGAACTGGGTCAGCTCCATAGTCGAGCGGAACTCGCCGCGGACCTGGTCGTGGGTGCAGAACAGGTGGGCGTCGTCCTGGGTGAAGCCGCGTACTCGGGTCATCCCGGACAGCTCGCCCGACTGCTCATAACGGTAGACCGTCCCGAACTCGGCGAGCCGCAGCGGGAGGTCGCGATAGCTCCTCGGCTGGGCGGCGAAGATCTGGATGTGGTGCGGGCAGTTCATCGGCTTGAGGAGGTATTCCTCGAACTCGCAGGTCTGTTCGAGGTAGCCGATCCGCTCCGCGACGCTCATCTCGAAGTACGGGCGGGTGAACTTCGTCTCCGACGACGGGTCGGGGAGCCGCTCCGGGATGCCGGCCTTGCCCAGCAGCACGCGCTGGGCGTCGTCGTCCAGGTTCCCGGCGACGAGGCCGTCGAGCAGCTCCTTCGCGGAGGCGTCGGCGGGCATCTTCAGGGTCGGGAACTGGGAGTCCTTGTAGTAAGGATAGTGGCCGCTGGTCTTGTAGAGGTCGACCTTGCCGATGTGCGGCGTGTAGACGGGCTGGTAGCCGCGCTTGACCAGCTCGTCCTTGAGGAAGGTCTCGAGCAGGCCGCGGACGATGGCGCCCTTCGGCATCCAGAGGATCAGCCCGGGGCCGACGAGCGGCGAGATGGTGAACAGCCCCAGCTCCTTGCCCAGCCGCCGGTGGTCGCGCTTGCGGGCCTCCTCGACCTGCGCGATGTAGGCGTCCAGCTCCTTCTTGTCGAAGAAGGCGGTGCCGTAGAGGCGCTGGAGCATGGGGCGGTCGGTGCGGCCCTTCCAGTACGACCCGGCGATGGAGAGGAGCTTGAACGCGCCGACCTTGCCGGCGTGGGGGATATGGGGGCCGCGGCAGAGGTCGACGAACTCCCCCTGGCGGTAGAAGCTGAGGACGCCGTACTTCGCCAGCTCCTCGTCGATGTGCTCCACCTTGAGGGTCTGCCCCAGGTCGCCCACGAACGCGCGAGCCTGGTCGACGGGGAGGCTGAACCGCTCGAAGGGCTCGGCCTCCTTGGTGATCTTGCCCATCTCGGCCTCGATCGCCGGGAAGTCGTCCTCGGAGATGGAGCGGCCGTCGACCTCCATGTCGTAGTAGAAGCCGTTGCCGGTGGTCGGGCCGAAGGCGAGCCGGACGCCGGGGAAGAGCCTCATCACCGCGCGGGCCATGATGTGGGCCGTGCTATGGCGGAGGACGTCGAGCGCCTCGCGGTCGCGCGAGGTCAGCAGCCGCAGCTCCACGGGAGCCTCGCCGTTGTCGATCGGCAGGTCGAGGTCGACGATCGTCCCGTCGACGACGGCGGCCACGGCGGCGTCCGCCAGCCTCTTGCCGATCCCCGCCGCGACCTCGCGGGCGCTGGTCCCCTCGGGATAATCCTTGACCGACCCGTCCGGCAGCTTGATCTGGAGCATCTTCGGCCGTTCTCTCCGTCCCCGACGCCTTCCCTCGCACGCCCTGTCAAGCCTCCCAGGGTATCCGACGCCCGGCCGGATGCCAACGTCAAGGGAGATACGAGGTAAGGCCCCGGCCCGAAGCCCCGCCGAACCGTCATCCCGCCAGGATCTCGTCGGGCGTCTCGGCCCGAATGCCGGCGAACGGCCGGAAGTCCTGGACGTTATACGTCAGGAGCCTGTCGACCCCGTGGACCAGCATCGCCGCGACGAGCCGGGCGTCGTGCGCCTTCTTGCCGACGATGCCCGCCGTCGCGACCAGGCCCTTCCATGCCGGGTAGATCGCGGGAGAGTCGTCGAGGAGGATGAAAAGGGTCTGGAAGCGCTGAATGTCGGACAGGACCCGCGCCGGCGACCGGCCGAGCCCATTGACCGCGATCGGGCGAGTCGCCACGACCCAGAATTCATAGAGGCTCTGGGGCACGAGGAAAGGACGCCGGCCCTCCGACGCGATTCGAGCCAACGCCCCCGACGTGGCCGCGTGCATCGGATGGCCGGGCTCGACGAGCCTGGTGAGGATGTTAGTGTCGAGCAGGTGGCTCACTCGCCGCAACCCTCGTAAATGGACTCGCGGTCATCGGCGATGGTCAGGCTACGAACCGGCTGGGTAGCGATGAAGTCGTTAAGTCTCGCGACCCATTCTCCGTCGGTCTCCCCGCGCACCTCGTAAATCGCTTCCCGGTCATCACGCACTTTCCCCACGCGTACTCCCTGACTCGCGATCCAGGCGTTGAGCCGGGAGATCCATTGCTCGGTCGCCCTGGCGGGCTCGGTCGAAGCCGGGGGGGCGGGGTGCTGTTCGCGGAGGCTGGCGACGATCGTCCGCAGGCCCTCGATAACCGAGGCGGGGAGGCCGGTGACATCGAGGAACTGGGGGGATGGCGCGTGAACGGGGTGGTCGACCTCGGTGCTCATGGATCGCTCCGGTCGAAGGGGGGCGGCTCGGGGTCGATACTATCAAACTTAATTATAAGGACCCCTCCGGCCGGCGAGCGTTCGCGAGCGGTCACGGCGACAGCCGCTCGATCGCCCAGGCGACCCCTTCCTTGCGATAGCGGAGTCGGTCGTGCAGGCGGCTGGGGCGGCCCTGCCAGAACTCGACGGCCTCGGGAAGGATGCGGAACCCGCCCCAGTAGCCCGGGCGCGGGACGGCGGACCCGGCGAACTTCGCCTCGAACTCGAGGAACCGCTGCTCCAGGAACTCGCGGTTGGGGACCACCTGCGATTGCCGCGACGCCCACGCGCCGATCCGCGACGCCTCCGGGCGAATCTGGAAGTAGGCCTCGGACTCCTCGGCCGACACCTTTTCGACGGGGCCTTCGATCGCCACCTGCCGCTCCAGCTCCCTCCAGAAGAACAGCATCGCGGCGCGGGGGTTGGCGGCCAGGTCGCGGCCCTTGCGGCTCTCGTAGTTCGTGTAGAAGGTGAGCCCGCGCGGGTCGCAGCCCTTCAAGAGGACGATCCGCGCCGAGGGGCGGCCGTCGGGCGTGGCGGTGGCGAGGGTCGCGGCGTTGGCCTCCAGCGTGTCGACCGCCAGGGCGTCGGCGAACCAGCGCTCGAACTGGCGGATCGGGTCGGGGTCGACGTCCTTCTCGTCGAGGGCGTGGCGGGCGTAGTCGCGGCGGATGTCTGCGAGGCTCATCGGCTATGCTGCTTTCCCGGATTCTCGGGGGTTGGCGAGAGGATGCGGGCGACGTTCATCATCGCCCGCGCGGTGTGGTAGTTCGCCTTCCACTGGCTGGCCTTGGCGCCGTCTCCCCGCAAGCGGCCGTCCCGCTCGGCCTCGGCGAACCATCCGCCGTGCTCGGGGTCGAGCATGTGGCGCTCGATGAACCGCCACTGCTCGGCCAGGGCGCGGGCGTAGCGGTCGGTCTCGCGGCCGAAGCGATGGTCCATCACGGCGAGGGCGTTCAGGCCCTCGGCCTGGGTCCACCAGACCTTGGTGAAGTCGTGGGAGCCGGCGGCGAAGGCGTCCCCCTTGTCGTTGAAGCCGCCGTGGCGCTCGTCCCATCCCCAGTCCAGGGCGTGGTCCATCAGGCTCCGGGCGACCTCCCACGTCCTGGCGTCGTCGGGCATGTGGAGCGTCTCGGCGGCCTCGACCAGCAGGTAGGCCGTCTCGACGTCGTGGCCGAACGAGTCGTGCGCGGGGATCGCCCGCCAGTCTCGGGTGAGGTAGAGGTTGAGCGCGCCGGGCTCCACGGCGATCCGGTCGCGGACCAGTCGCAACGCCTCCTCCAGCCGCTCGCGGACGATCGGCCGGTCGTCGACCTTCGCCAACTCCGCGAGGGCCTCCAGGATGTGGATGTGGCTGTTCATCGTCTTGAAGCCGTAATACACGCCCAGACGATCCTGACGCGCCGCGACGGGGGCCGCGGGATCATACGTCTTGATGGCCGTGCCGTCGCGGCGGATGCCTTCGAACCATCCGCCGTGCTCGGCGTCGTGGGCGTGGGCCTCGAGCCAGTCGAAGGCGTCGCGCGCGACCTTGAGCGCCCGGTCGTCGCCGGCGACCGCCCGGACCTTCGCCGCGGCGTAGATGACGAACGCCGTGCCGTAGACGTGCTTCTCGTCGCCGAGCTTCGGGTCGAGCTTGCCGTCGGGGCCGAGGATCCAGTGGAAGCCCCCCTGCTCCGCGTCGCGCATCGTCTCGTCGAGGTACGCCAGGCCGTGGCGGGCGTACCTCAGGGACTCGTCCCGGCGCGACGGGTCGAACTCGGCGTAGGCGGCGGCGGTCCAGGTCATGCGCGACTGGTAGACCAGCGACCGCTCGCGATCCGGCCCGATCGACCAATCTCGGGCGATGTCCTGATGAAACCCGCCGCGATCGTCGACGGCCGCCGGATACCAGCGGCCCATCTCGTCGGCCAGCAGCGACCGGAGGCGCTCGGCCGTTGGCGCGGTCGCGGGCCCCTCGGCGCGAGCCGGGATCGCGAACGATCCCAGCGCCGCCACGATCGCCAAGCATGCCCGCGGCGTCGCAATCCCCATCGACATCCTCCCCGGCCGCCTCGCGAGAATGGCGGCCCTCCTCGCGATTATCGCCGGGGTCGCGAGGGCGGGCAATGGCTTTGTTCGCGCGCCAGGACGGGACTTGGTTTTGATGTAACCATATTATCTGTCAAAAATTTATGTCCAAGCGAAGTTGGCTTCGTTCGTCGTTTTCGAAGGTGGTTTTTCGCTCGACGCCTCGTGGACCGGGCCCGCGGCGAGGGCCGTCGGATTCTCGGGAATCGCGCGGTCCACGGTCCGCGCGGCTGGCGAATCAAGTTTAACGAACGTGCAACGCTCGTCCCCTCGCCCCGCGGGAGAGGGTGGCCCGAAGGGCCGGGTGAGGGTCGTCGGATTTCGGGGATGGCACCGGCCACGTTGACCGTGAACCGACGCGATCTCCGAAGCGTCATGACCCTCGCCCGCCGCTGGCGCGGCCGCCCTCTCCCTGCGGGAGAGGGGACGAAAGCGGGCCGGGTGGGGGGCATGGAGGCTTGTCGTCGGAGACCGCCTGGGGCTTCCTCGCGCGATCGCCCGTCGTGCTCGTCTGCTTCCGGGATGTCAAGGAACGCCGTCATCGAACTCCTAACCATGATCAGCGGCGGGGTCGGCGGGGTTTCAGGTTTCTCGGAATTTTCTCCGGCGACGCCCGCCGGCTTGTCAACGGCGAGGGGGGGCGGTTAGCCTGAGTGGGTCCCGCGCCGTCGTCGACGCGGCGAGGAGCATTCGGGACGGATGCCGGGCGACGGCCCGGCGGCATCAGGAGGCGAGCGAACCATGTCGGTCGGCGACCCGTCGGTCCCGGGGGACGGCCAGTTGGCCGACTTCCTGACGCGCATCCAGCACGGAGACCAGGCCGCGGCCCGCGAGCTGCTCCAGAGGTATGAGTCCGAGGTCCGCCTGGTGGTGCGTCGGCAGCTCCCCCGGCTGCTGCGGTCGCGGTTCGACTCGCTCGACTTCCTCCAGAGCGTCTGGGGGAGCTTCTTCCGACGGATGCGCGACGCCCCGGCCGAGTTCGAGGATTCGCGGCACCTTGTCGCCTTCCTGGCGCGGGCCGCGAAGAACAAGGTGATCGACGAGTACCGTCGCGCCGCCAGCCTCAAGAACGACATGCATCGCGAGGAGCCCCTGTGGGGCGACGGCGACCGCCCTCGCGAGGTCGCCGCCCCGATCGACTCCCCCAGCGAGGTGGCCCAGGCCCACGAGGCGTACGACCGCCTGCACGCGCTGCTGCCCCGCGAGCGACGGACGATGTTGGAACTCAAGGCGCAGGGCCTGTCGAGCAAGGACATCGGCGAACGCCTGGGCGTCAGCGAGCGGACCGTCCAGCGGGTGCTGGAGGATCTGAGGCGGCGCGTGGAGACGGAGTGGGAGCCGGCCTGATGAGCGCGGGCGTCTGGGGTCGCACCTGGGAGGACGCCTCGACCCCCTCCGCGGCGCGACTCACGCGGCGATACGAGCGGGCCTGGCGCGAGGCGGACGGGACGGGCTCCCGGCCCGACCCGCGCTCGTTCCTCGCCGGCTGGCCGGAGCCCGGCGGGTTCCCCGGCGCCCGGCTCGCCCTGCTGCGCGCCGACATGTCCCTGCGCTGGGAGGCCGGCGAGCGGACCACGGCCGACGACTACGCCCGGCGCTTCCCGGAGCTGGGCGAGGACACCGTCGTCGCCCTCATCTACGAGGAATTCTGCCTGCTGGAGGAGGCCGGCGAGCCCCCCGCCGCCGACGCCTTCCTGGGGCGCTATCCCCGCTTCGCCGAGCCGCTGAAGCGCGTGCTGGACATCCACAACCTGGTCGGGAACGCCTCCACGTCCGAACTCGGCGGCGATTCCACCTCGCTCGAGCGCGACGACCGGCCCAGGTTCCCCGAGGCGGGGGACGCGCTGGCCGGGTTCCGGCTCGTCGAGGAGCTGGGGCGGGGCTCGTTCGCGCGGGTCTTCCTCGCCCGCGAGACCCAGCTCGCCGACCGCGCCGTGGCCCTGAAGGTGAGCCTTCGGGGCTCGCGCGAGCCCCAGACGCTGGCGCGGCTGCAGCACACCCACATCGTCCCGGTCCACTCGCACAGCGTCGAGCCGGCCACCGGGATGCACATCCTCTGCATGCCCTACTTCGGCCGCGTCACGCTCGGCCGGCTGCTGTCCGAGCTGGCCCGCGACGGAGCCGACGCGCCGACGGGGCTCGACCTCGTCGCGGCGCTCGATCGGCTGGACCCGGCCGCCGGCGCGGAGTCGGGGCCTTCGCCCAACCGGCGGGAGCTGGCCGCCCGGCCGTTCGCCCGCGCCCTGGCCTGGTGGGGCGCCCGGCTGGCCGAGGCCCTCGCCCACGCCCACGAGCGCGGGGTGCTGCACCGCGACGTGAAGCCGTCGAACGTCCTGATCGCCGCCGACGGCACTCCGATGCTCCTGGACTTCAACCTCGCCCACGAGGAGATCGCCCCCGGCGAGCCCGGCGGCGGCGGGAACTTGGGCGGCACGGTCGACTACATGGCCCCGGAGCACCTGGAGGCGCTGGCCGACGCCAGCGGCGACCGCGTCGACGCCCGCTCCGACGTCTTCTCGATGGGCGTGCTCCTGTACGAGGCGCTGCTGGGCGCCAAGCCGTTCGAGCCGCCTTCGAAGGGGGCGTCGGTCGTCGAGTCGCTGCTCGACGCGGCCGACGCCCGCCGCGGCGACCCGCGCGCCCTGTTCCCCCCCGAGGCCGACCTCCCCGCCCCGCTCCGCGCCGTGCTCCTGCGCTGCCTCGCCCCCGACCCGGCCGATCGCTATCGCTCGGCCGACGAACTGGCCGAGGACCTCCAGGCCGTGGCCGACGACCTGCCGCTGGCCTTCGCCCGCGAGCCGCTGTGGAGCCGCGTCGCCCGCCGCGCCCGCCGCAACCGGATCCGGTTCGCCACCGCGGCCCTGGTCATGATCTCGTGCGCCGCCGCGGGCGCCGCCGCGATCAACCTGAACATCGAGCGATCCGGCCGCCGCGCCGAGGCCGAGAAGCGCCTCCAGCGCGGCGACGACCTGATGAGCAAGCGCGAGTTCGACAAGGCGCTCGTCCAGTTCGAGGCGGCGGTGAAGTTCGCCGAGAGCTCGCCCCGGGGCCTCGTCGGCCGGATCTTCGATTGGCGGAACCTGCGCGACCTGGCCGAGCGGGTGCGCGTCGGCCTGGCCGAGCCCGACGCCCATTCCGAGCTGGAGCGCCAGGAAGAGACCGCCAAGGCCAAGGTCCGGCTCGCCCGGCGGTCGGCCGACATGCGGGAGCACGCCGACCGGATCCATCGCGAGTCCGAGGGCCTGCGGATGCGGTTCATCGGCGTCGTCGAGGGCCGCGCCGCCGCCGTCGAGACGCTCGTCGTCCTGCTCAAGCCGTTCTACGTCCTGGGGCCGCAGGACTGGACGAAGCTGGAACACAACCTGAGCATGCTCGACGCCGCCGAGCGCGCGCGGCTCCAGGCCGAGGTGGACGAGCTGCTGTTCCTCTGGATCGTGGGCGTCGAGCGGGCCATCGACCCGATGAAGCCGGGGGCCGCCGAGCAGGTCGCCGCGGCGGTCGACGTCTGCGACAAGGCCCTCAAGTTCGCCGGTCCCGGCGGCCCCTGGCGCGAGCTGCGCGCCCGGCTCCTGGACAAGACGACCCCCGGCGCCCGCGCCGCCAGGCCCGCCGAGCCCGACCCCCGCGAGGAGTCGTCGGCGCTGGCGTGCTTCCAGTGGGGCCTGCTCCACTCGGCGGCGCGCCGGCCCGAGCGCGCCGTCCGCTGGCTCCGCCGCGCCGTGTGGATCGAGTGGTCCAACTACTGGTATCAGTACTACCTGGGCTATCTGGAGGACGCCGCCGGGATGGTCGACGAGGCGCTCGGCCAGTACAACGTGGCCGTCGCCGTGAAGCCGGACTCCCCCTGGGTGCTGTTCAGCCGGGCCCGCCTGTTCCACAAGACGGGCGAATGGGACAAGGCCAGCGAGGACATGGAGCGGGCGCTCGCCATGCTGGAAGGCCGGCCCGAGTCGGTCCCGATCCGGCTGGAATTGGGCTACGTCCACCAGGCGCTCGGGGATTTCCGCCGCGCCCGCGCCCGCTACGCCGAGGTCCTGGACGCCGCGCCCGACGGGCCGTTCGGCCGCGCCGCCCGGCTGAACCTGGCGAACATCGCCGCCGAGTCGGGCGACGTGGCGGCGGCCCTGCGAGGGTTCGACGACCTGCTGGCGACTGACCCGGACGACTCGGCCGCGCGGCTCAGCCGGGCGCTCCTGGACCTGCGCCTGGGCCGCGCCGAGTCGGCGTCGGCGGCCCTGGACCTCCTGCTGGGGCGAGAGCGGCGCGACGGCGCGCGGAGCGACCTGCTGGCGACCCGCGCCGTGGTGCGCATGCTGCTGGGCCGCGACGACGAGGCGGTCGTCGACGCCCTGGCCGCGCGGCGGCTCGAGCCGGCGCCGGCCCGCGACAGGCTGGTCGCCCGCGCCCTGATCGCCGCGGGCCGCGTGGAGGACCTCCAGCTCGACGACCCGGATTCGGTGGACCACTTCCCGCTGGGGGGCGCGCGGCTGCGGGCCGACCTGGTCGCATGCGAGCGGCGGATCGCCGAAACGGCCCCCGAGGGGCCCGAGGCGGCCTACCGCGCCCGGCTGACGCGCGCCGCGATCCTCTCCGCGCTGGGGAGGCACGCCGAGGCGAGGTCCATCGTCCGCGACGCCCTGGAGGACTCCAAGGGAAGCTCCGCCGGCGCGCACCTGGTGGCCTCGCGGATCGCCCGCCGGGCGTCCGACCCGGACGAGGCGCTGCTCCTGGTCGAGCGAGGGCTGGCTCGCGACCCGGACGACCCGGAGCTGTTGGAGCTTCGCGGCACGCTGCGGATCGAGGCCGGCGACGTGGCGTCGGGCATGTCCGACCTCGACCTGGCGACGGCCCGCTCCGATTCGGCCTCCGCGCACGCGGCCAGGGCCTCGGCCCTGCGGTCGCTGGGACGGCCCGAGGAGTCCCTCCGCGAGTGGTCGCGGGCCATTCGCCGCGACCCCGAATCCGCGCGAGCCTACCTCGGCCGCGCCCTGTGCTGGCTTGACCTGCCCGAGCCGCTGCACGACCCCGCGCTGGTGGACCTGGAGCAGGCCGCGTCGTGGGCGCGCGACGACGCCGGCGCCGAGATCGGCGTCGTCCTCGCCTACGCCCGCTGCCTCCCCGAGCGCCCCGACCGCCTCCCCCGTTGGCTCGCGTTCGCCCGCCGCGCCGCCGTCCGCGCCTGGGACCGCGCCCAGCCCTGGGCGGCGGCCCTCGCCCCCATCATCCGGGCGGGGTGAGGAGGCGGTCGATCATATCGCGGTAGGCGCGGATATCTTGTCCCCTCTCCCCCCGGGAGAGGGCGGCCGCGCCAGCGGCGGGTGAGGGTCGTCGGATTTCAGGGGGGCCGCCGGGACGGGATGCCGAGGACCACCGCCATCTCTACAGGTCCGACGACCCTCACCCGGCCCTTCGGGCCACCCTCTCCCGGAGGGAGAGGGGACTCCAAAGGTTGCACCTTCCCTCGCGTCGCCGGCCTCACCGGAACTCGCCCGCGGCGGCGCCCGGGGGTTGCATGGGGGCGGGCTGGTAGCGGTTCTGGAGCCGCTCGATCTGCTTCAGGTTATTGCTGCGGTTGAGCGAGCGGAGGTTGGCGTCGAGCGATTGGCCCTCCTCTTTCGCCGGTTCGCCGCGATCGGCCGGCGTCGCCGCCTCGGGTTGCGGGGGCTGGCCGAGGTAGGTCGTGCCGCGATGGAAGGCGTACTCGGACGTCCCCCGGCGGACGACGACGGTGGCCGCGCCGTGGAGGCCCTCGGCCGAGAAAACGCCGCGCGGGTCGGTCTCGCCGGAGTGGAAGTCGGCATCGTTCGCGGCGACCACCTTCACCTGGACGCGGCCGGCCGGGGCCTTGCTCCGGGCGTCTCGGACGACGGCGCGCACCCGACCCGGCCCCGCCTCTTCCAGCACGTCGACCTCCAGCGGCGAGACCAGCACGACGCCCGACGCGTACAGGTCGCCCCCGCGGATCATCACGAGATACGCGCCGTTCTTCGTCAGCGGGAGGTCGATCTCCTTCGTCTTGTCCTCGTAGTCCTCGCCCGAGCCGAGCGCGACGGCCTGCTCGAAGATGGGCGTGATCCCCGCCAGGTCGACCCCGGCGATGGCGTCGAGGTTGCGCCTGACGAGGTAGAGCTGCATCAGGTCGACGGGATGGACGGTCACGTCGACGTTGGGGACGTTGCGGTAAGTCAGCGTGACGCGGGCCTTCGCCTCGGCGCCCGGCTCGGCGGGGGGGCGGACGACCGTCACCTCGTCGACCTTCAGCGCCTTGCGCGTGTAGTAGGTTACGGCGTCGGCGGCGTCGGTGAAGCGGTCGGCGGCCTGGCGGTAATATTCGAGCGCCTTGCCGGGCATCCGGCGGGCGTCGAAGATCTGGCCGAGGATGAAGACCGCCTGCCACTTGTTGGGGCTCGGGGCCTCCGCGCCCGAGGCGTCCTTGTAGGTCGCGGCGGCGATCTTCTCGGCCAGCGCCACGGCCTCGTCGTGACGGCCCAGGTGGAAGTCGGCGAGGGCCTGGCTGTACTGGAAGCTGTCGAGGAACGTGCTCTTCGGGTACGTCGCCGCGAACCGCGCGGCGGCCTTCACGGCGGCCTCGTAGTCCTCGATCTCCAGCATCGTCCCCAGCAGGGCGAGGCTCGCCTCGTCGGCCGCGGGGTTGGCGGGGGACTGGGCCAGGAACGTCTGGATCATCCGGGCCGCGTGCAGCAGCAGGCCGGGCCGCGTGACGCCCGCCGCGGCCATCTTCCGGCGCAGCGCGGGGTCGTCGAGCGAGCGCGTCGCGGCGTCGGCGACCACCTGGGAGAGCCCGAAGAAGTCGGCCTCGATCGCCGGCGTGTTGGGGTATTGCCGCCACAGGTCGACGAGGTAGGCCGTCGCCTCCAGCGGCTCGCCGCGCTGGCGGAGCAGCTCGCCGACGCGGGCGTCCTCGATGTAGCCGGCCTCGATCAGCCCGCGCCAGACGATCATCGCGCGCTCGTGCTCGTCGATGTCGCGGTACGCCTGGCCGATCGCCCGGAGTTGGTCGAACGTCAGGAACAGCTCGGGCGATCGCTCCTTGACGATCTCGAAGTCGCGCACGACCTTGCGGGCGTCGCCCGCCGAGATGTTGACGAGGAGCCGCATCCGGGCGGTGTCCTTAGCCACGTCGTCGCGGAGGGTCCAGTCCTTGAACAGGGTCTCCAGCGGCGGCCCGGCCTCTTCGAGCCGGCCGGCGTCGAACAGCGCCTTGCCCCGCGCGTAAAGCTCGTCGGGCGTGGGGCGGATGGAAACCGGGTCGGGCTCGTCGGCCGTCCGGATGTCGAACGCGCCGGGCTGGCCGACGTGGAAGCGGCCCGGCTCGTCGACGCTCCGCACGGTCGCGGGGAGGGTGCGGTACTTGCCCGGGATCGCGCCGAACACGTCGTACTGGATCCCGCCCGGGTTGCGGTCGGGGGGGAAGTAGAAGGTGAGGACGCCGTCGGCGTGGCTGTACGAGGCGGCCGAGGAGACGACGGAGTCCTCGATGAGCGTCGCGCCCGCGGGCAGCGGCTCCTCGACGACGAGGAAGTCGCGCTCCCACTCGGGGGCCTCCGCCGGGACGTTCCGCCAGACGGTCAGGCCGACGCGGGCTCGACGGCCGACTTGCGCGCCGGTGACGGTGTTTTCAAACGTGGAGGGGTTGACCGCGGCCGAGAAGCCGACGGGGAGCGGCTTGCCGTCCAACTCGGGCGCGGCCGGCCAGTAGACGCGGCGCTCGACGAACGCGGGGCGGTCGTCGCGGGCCTGGTCGGGCTCGAAGTCGCGGGCGAAGCCGGTCAGCGCGACGGCGTAGTGGAACGTGCCGCGGCCCTCGATGGCGAAGGCCACGCGGTTGACGTCGCCGGCCTTCACGGCGTCGGCCGGCACGGCGACGTCGACGGCCTCGGCCGCGCCCGGGGCGTCGATGGCGGCGACCTCGCGGTCGTTGACGGTGATGGTCAGCCGGTAGCGGTCGCCGCCGCCGGCCCCCTTGCCGTGGAACGCCGCGAGCGCCGCGACCGCCGGCCCCTTGGCCTTCGGCGGGTTCCAGCCCAGGCCGAGGCGGTGGGCCTCCAGCCACGCCACGCCCCGCGCCGACTCGTCGGCCTGGGGCCGGACGCGCGTGAACGCCAGCGCCGCGAGGGCCGTGGTCTCGGCCGTGGACCGCGCCCCGGCCGACTGCCCCACGGCCTCCCAGTAGAGCCTCGGCGTCCGCCCCGGCGCGGGGGTCTCGGCCTTCGCCTTCGGGCCCAGGATCGCCAGGACCTCGCCGGCCAGGTCGGCTCGGTTGAGATTCGCGAAGGTCAGCGCCAGGTGGGCGAGCGCGGCGCTGGAGAGGTTGGCGCGCTCGCGATTGAGGGCGTTGGCGGCCTCGAAGCTGGCGCGCTTGCGGGTGCTCAGCGCGTGGAGGATCGCCGCGCGGGCGTCGCGGTCGGCGGTCCCGGCCCAGGCCGACTGGAGCCAGGCCGCGGCCCTGTCGCACGCGGACGGGTCGGGGAGCAGGCCCAGTTCCTCGGCGCTCGCGAGAGCCCAGAGGATGGAGGCGGTGGTGAAGCGGTCGCTCCCGCTGACTTGCCGGTTGTTCTCGGGCCGGTCGGGCGCGGCGGCCATCCAGCCCCAGCCGCCGTCCTCGCGCTGGGATGCCGTGAGCTGGGAGACGAGCCCCTGGATCCGCCCCGCCAGGCGTTGCGAGTCGCCGAGGTTCGTCGGCTGCGTCCTCCGCAGGTACGCCAGGGCCGAGGTCGCGGCCAGGAGGTCGGCGGCGCGGTCGGCGGTGGTGTCGGGGGGGAAGCATGTCCACACGGCGGGGCGAGCCTCGCCGGGGAGCGGCCGGACGCCGCCGCCCATCGCGATCTCGACGATCATCCGCTCCAGGCTCGGCGACACGACGATCCGCATCGCCGGGTTCTCATACGAGCGCCCTTCCGGCAGCCCGAGGAAGACCGTCGCGCCGTCGGCGCTCGACCCGGACGCCGAGGCGAACGCCTGGACGCCCCACGGCCGGACCGGCACCGTCGCGGAGACCGTGTCCGTCCGCTCCCCCAGCGTGGCCGATAGCGTCAGCGAGAGCGGCCCCTCGCCGACCTCGATCGGGTCGAAGACCACCTCGTCGACGCCGTCCCCCTTCACCTCGACGGTCCTCGGCAACACCTGCTCGCGGCCGGACTTCGCGACCAGCTTCAGCGCCACGGTCCCCTCGACGCCCAGGCGATGCACCCGCGCGACGATCCGGGGCCGGTCCCCTTGCGTGAGCGACGGCGGCAGCTTCAGGTCGACGAAGAAGTCGCGACGCACGCGGATCGTCGAGGTCGTCTGGCCGGCGAGCGTGTCCGACCCCGTGACCCCCCGGGCCGTGAGCCGATACTCCGAGAGCGCCGCGGGCGCGGGGAAGGTCACGCGGGCCTTGCCGTCGGCCCCGGTGACGACCGCCGGGTTCCAGTACGCCGTCTCCACGAATCGCTCGCGCGGCGCGGCGGGCCGCCCGTCGGAACTCGGCTTGTCCACGCTCTGCATGGCCATGTCGTATTCCGCCTCGTCTCGCTTCTCGGCCGCCTCCTTCGCGAAAGCCCGGCCGAACCTGTTTCGGAGCGCGATGGCGGGCGCCTCGCCCATCATGCCTTCCCCCGCCGGGGCCGCGGCGCGGACGTCCCGGCCTGGCATGTTCCATTGGGCCCCCTGGCCCGCGGCCAGTTCGCTCAGCCTGCCGCGCATCTCGGCCGCGGTCGAGTCGTCGGCGAGGATCGCCAGCTCCCGCTCGGCGGCTTCCACGACGGCGCTGGCGACGGGGGTCGACGCCGGCGCGTATCGGAACGTGTTGGTGGACGAGACGGCGAACGCGCCGGTGCGCGTCCGGTTGAGGAAATAGGGGCCGATGCCCGGCATCGCGCCGTCGAATTGCCTCAGGAGGGCCGTGTCGACGACGGCCAGCGACAGCTCCGCGACGACCGGGCGGCCGAGCTGGTCGACGGTCGTCACGTCGACCTCGACCGGCTCGCCGGGGCCGAACTGGGGCTTCGTCGGCGCGACGGTCACGCGCAGCTCGCGATCGACGTACAGGTCGAGCCGGGCGTCGTCCAGGCGGTCGCGCCACATCCGGGCGGCGCTCAGGGTGAAGTTCGGGGCCTGCGCGGCGTCGACGTCCCACGCGACCTCGTTGTCCCCCTCCTTGAGCGTCACGATGCGGTACGAGAGGATGCGGTCCGCGTCCCAGGTCAGGAGCGCGGGGCCGGACCGGCCGCGGCTGTGGACGTTGACCTTCGCGGGATCGCCCACCCTGTACCAGACATCGTCGGCGATCAGCCGGAGCGTCGTCTCGTCACCCTTGCCGGAGACGAGCAGCGAGCGGTCGGCGACGATGGCGTTGCCGAAACGGTCGGTCCCGGCGACGCGGACGACATACCGGCCGCCGCGATCGTCCTCCGCGCGGAACGCGACGCTCCCGCGGCCCTGGTCGTCGGTCTTGAAGGCTTGCTTCTCCACCTCGCGCTCGACCGAACGGCCGTGGTCGTCGACGATCTTGATGAGCGCCGCGGACAGGTCTTGCGCGATCGGCTCGCCGAGGGCGTCGGCGGTGATGGCGCGGACGGTGAAGGTCTCGCCGTCGAGGTAGACGTCGCGGTCGGACTCCACCCGGATCGCGAATCCCTCCACCGCGACCATCACCTCCGCCGCCGCGTTGACGCCGTCCTCCGGCAGCGCGGCGACGATCGAGAGGCGCCGGGTCTCGGCGAAGTCGGCGGTCGGGAACGAGACGTGGAACTTGCCCGCCGCGTCGGTCTTGCCGCGGACGACCCGGCCGTCCGGGAGCGTCGTCTCGACGGCCCGGCCCGCCGCCGGCGCCCCGTACTGGAAGCGGACGACCACGTCGGCCTCGACCGTCTCGCCGCGGTAGTAGACCGTCCGCGGCATCTCGATGGCGACGTCGATCGGCTGGAGCTGGTACGAGCGCACCTGGAACGAGCCGGCGAACTCGCCCTTGCCGGGCTGGAAGACGCGGATCTGGTAGCCGCCGAGCGGGGCGGCGGAATCGACCGGCACCGACTCGTGGAAGGTGCCGAACTCCGAGAGCGTCACGTCGCGCGCCGCGATCCGGCGGCCGGCGGCGTCGATGACCTCGAAGCGATACGCCGCGCCGGGAGATACGACGTAACGGCCGGCGGCGACCTCGCGGACCACGCCGCGGATCATGGCGGTCTGGCCCGGCCGGTACGCGGGGCGGTCGGTGTATATATAGGCCCTCGCGGTGAGCCCCTGCGCCACCTCCTGCCGCACGGCCAGGTCCGACCCCGCGACGTGCGGGCCGTCGACCAGCAGGTACGTCAGCCGCTGGTTCGGCTCGCGCGGCTCCTTCCAGTCGTGGAGCAGGACGCCGTCGTCGCCCGTCTTGCCGTCCAGGATCACCCGCGCGCCGTCGGATACCAGCACGCGGGCGTTCGGCCTCCCGCTCCCCGTCTTCATGTCCTGCGCGAAGACGAGGACCTGATCGCGCGAGGTCTTCACGATCGCGTCCAGGTCGCTCGCGACCACGAGGGTCGTCGCCTGGAGCGTCTTCTGGTCGGTCACCTTCACGACGTAGACGCCGGGCGTCTCCAGCTCCTTCAGCGCGTACTCGGCCTCGACGGGCTTGAGCCGCGCGAAGCCGGGGACGTCCTCGGTCCACTCGGCGTCGGGCGCCACCAGGCCGATGTCCAGCGACTCGACGTTCCCGAACCCATGCTTCTTTCGGAAGTAGGATTCCGCGTTCAGCTTGTAGGCGGTGAACGTCAGCCGCTCCAGGTTGCGCGTGGATACCTTGAGGAAGGGGCCCTCGCCGCTCCGGAACGAGCGAGGGGTGACCACCGTCAGCGACTTCGCCTCCATCGCGGCGATCCGACGGGCCGCCTCCTCGGACCAGGGTTGGATCTTCACCTGCTTGTAGGTCTCGACCGCCTCGGCGAGCGAGCCCTTCTCGACCTCCTGGATCTGGCCCGTGAGGAACCGGGCGTGAGCGGCCGGCTCGCTGTCCGGGAACTTGGCGATGAGCGCGGCCCACGCGGCGATGGCCTGGTCGAACTGCTTCTCCGGCATGTGGCTCTGGCCGGACCGGAACAGCATCTCCGGCACCCGCGGGTCGAGGGGGTTCTGGGCGACGAACTCGGCCCAGACGGCGCGGGCGTCGGCGGCGCGGCCGCGGCTGGCGAGGTCGTCGGCCTTGGCGAGCCTCGCGTCGAGGATCGCGCGCTGGGCGTCGGCTCCCTGGGGGCCGTCGGGATATTTGGAGAGGTATCCGCGCCAGGCGGCGACGGCCTCGTCATGCTTCCCCTGCCCCAGCAGGAGCTGGCCCGAGAGGAACGTCGCGGTCATTGATAGCTCGGCCAGGTCCTTTCGCGCCTCGTCCGATTCGGCCCGGAAGCCCTCGCCTTTCAGGAACCGGGCGAAGGCGGCGAGCGCGGCGTCGGCCCGGCCGGCCCTCGCGTTCGCCTGCCCGATCTCGAACGCGGCGCGGACGGCGCGGGGGTGGGCCGGATACGAGGCCAGGAGGCGTTCCCACGCGGCGACGATCCCCGAGGCCGCGCGCGGGTCCGCCGCGGGGTCGGGGTAGGTGGACGGGATGGCGGCGAGGGCGTCGCCGCGGGCGCGGTCGTCGGTCGCCTCGCGGGCGTCGGGCTTCATCGCCTCCACGTCGCGGGCCAGGTCGGTCCAGGCGACTCGCGCGTCGAGCGGACGGCCGGCGTCGCGGAGGGCCTCGCCGAGCGCGAAGCGGACCTCCGACCGGCCGGGGACGGAAGGATAGTCCTTCAACCGGGCCTCAAGCTCCTGGACGGCCCGCGGGTGGTCCCCCAGGAGGCGGCTGGCGCGGGCAATCTCGACGGTCAGCTCGGCCCTCGTGGCGGCGCCCCGGGCCAGCAACCGGGCCTGCTCCAGCAGGTCGCGGGCGGCCTGGGGGTCGGCGGGCGTGACCGGGTCGTCGGGCTTGAGGAGGCCCCGGGCGAACGACTTGTAGACGTCGGCCAGCCGGTCCTTGCGCCCCTCGTCCAGCAAGGGCTCGGCCGTGGCCCTCGCCAGCTCCTCGGCGCGGACAGGCTCGCCGGAGGCCAGCTCCAGGGCGGCGAGCTCGTAGCGGATCTTGGCGATCCACGCGCTCCTGGGATGGTCGACCATGGCCTCGCGGAGCGTCTCGCGGGCGGCGTCTCGGCGGCCGTCCAGGCGATCGGCGACGGCGGAGAGGAACGCGAGGTAGGCCCGGTCGTCGTCGGCGCCGGCCTTCGCGGCCAGGTCCGAGAGCGCCGCGCGGGCCTCGCCGAACCGCCCCCCCTGGAGCGCGGCGACGACGTCGCCGGGGATGGAGGGGGCGGCGGGGGGCGGGGCCCCCTTCGGCTCCTCGGCCCGGGCCGCGTAGGTCGCCGCGACGGTCGCCAGGGCGATCATCCATCCGTGCCGTTGCCAGGTTCGGGGCCTCACGAGGTCGTCCTCCGCCAGATGATGATGGGAGCGGGTCGGCGGGCGCGTGTCGGACGCCCTGTTGGATGCGCGCGACGGCCCGACGGCGCCGCGCCTCGCGACGCGGCGCCGAAGATTCAACGTCGCACGCCGAACATCATTAGTCGATGGCCCACCCCTCGGCGATTCTGAATGCGTGCGTGTTCGCGGCTCGTCGGGGGTGCTGGGGAAAAATGCGGCGGGTTTGTCGCCCGGCGTCGCCGGTTCGCGATTGGATTCCATGAGGCGGGAATCTCCACGGACGTTCCACGCGCCCTGGACCCGATGTTTCGCGGCGGGTTCGCTCGACGCGGTTCGGGAAAACGCTAGAATCTGGGCAGGAGAACCGCTCGACGAGTCAGGCGGTCGGAGATCGAAGGTGGCGAAATTCTCGCGGGGGCCATGGTGGGGGTCTCGGCCGGCGACGGGCCGTCCGGAGCGTCACGCCCAGCGCCCGCGTCGCCGGCCCTCGTCGCGGGTGATCGAGTCGCTGGAGGATCGGGTTCTCCTCAGCGCGGACACGCGGTCCCTCCTGCCGCCCGCGGTGGCGGAGGTCGGGCGGGCCTTCTCCATGCCGGAATACGGGGTTGCCGAGCCCCCGGCTCCTCACGAGGAAGGCTGGGCCGGGTTCGAAGCCGGGCCGGCCGCGCCGGAATACGGGGACTCCGAGCCCGCGGATCCTCCCGCGGAAGACTGGGCCGGGTTCGAAACCGGTCCGGCCGCCCCCCCCAAGGTCGAGAGCGTCTTCGGGCGGGCGCGAGGGCTGGCCCGCGCCGTCCAGGGGGCCTCGCTGATCGTGTGGGATGGGGCGGGGAACTCGATCTCGTCGGGCTCCCCGGCCGAAACCTTCTTCACGCCGGGCGATACGGAGGACCCCGCGCCGCCGCTCGAATTCGGGCCGTTCCCGGAGCCGCTGGAGTCCTACCCCCGGGTCCCCTGGGCGCCCAGCCACGTCTACAACGGCTCGATCATCGGCGGCGACGCGACCGCGATCCGCATCCCCGTGGGCCCCGGCACGCGCTCCCTGACGCTCGACCTGAAGCCCGGGCGCGCCGGCGATTCGTTCGTGCCCCGGATCGATCAGGTGTCGCTGCTAAACCGAGGGGGGGAGCTGCTGACGCAGATCCACGGCGTCTCTTTCCTGGGCGACGGCGAGTTCCAGAGCCTCTTCATCGCCATCAAGGGGGCGCCGATCGGGGGCGAGGTCCTCGTCCTCCTGGCGCCGACGTTCCCCTGGGAGGCCGTCCCGTCGCCGGACCAGGACCCGGAGGAGGCGCCGCCCTACATCGGCGGCGAGGGCGGCGCCGACGGCGAGCCCCCGGCCCCGGCCCCGGCCTGGGAGGATTCGTACTTCGAGCTGAACATCCAGCGGGACGAATTCGAGGGCTTCGGCGGATCCCGCTCGTCCGAGACGACGGTCGTCGGGGAGACGATCTACGCGGCCTCGTTCGGCCGGGTGGAGTTGCCGATCTCGATCATCCCGCGACCGTTCAAGGTCGAGACGGCGAAGATCTCCGAGACGAGCGGCCCGGCCCAGCGCGACTCGGTCGCGCGGGACCAGGTCCGTCGAGAGGTCCAGGTCGACCCGGCCGAGGACGGTCCCGTCGAGATCTTCCTCGGCCCGCTGGTCTCGCGCACGGCCGCGGCGATGGGCCCCGCCCTGGCGACGGCCTCCGACGAGCCGACGCCATCCACCGACCGCGCCGCGCGGCCGGGGGCCGACGTCCCGCCGGCGCTCGGCTCGCGCGTGGATCCGGGGGCGGCATCCCCCGCCCCCAGCCGCGGCGAGGCCGCCGCCCAGGCCGACCCGCCGATGATCGCCCTGCGCGGCCCCGGCGGCGTCCCGATCGTGGTCGCCGGCCTCAGCGCCGGCGATCGGTCGATGGAGGCCGAGGCGGTCGCCGCGAGCGCGCTGGGGGCCGCGCGGGACGTCGCCCCGCCGGCCGACCCCGCCCGTCCCGACGAGGAGGAGCCCGAGGTCGCCCGCGCCGGGATCGCCGGCCGCGCCCTGGGCTTCCTGGTCGGCATGGGCCTGGCGTCCGGCCCCCTCTACCCCGACCTCCTGGCGCTCGCCCGCCGCAAGTTCCGCCGCGTGCCCCGCCGCGTCGGCGGCCGCCGCCGCGTCAACGCCGGCCGAGCGTGACGTCGACGACGCCGAAGAGGCTGTCCCCCAGCCCCTTCTGCCGGATGGCCTCCACGTCCATCCGGCAGGCGTGGAGCGCGTCGACGACCTCGGGATCCCACTGGCTTCCCCGGCCCTTGGCGAGGATGTCGTCGATCTGCATCGGCGAGAGCCGCCGGCGGTACGGCCGGTTGCTGGACATGGCGTCGAACGAGTCGGCCACGGCGAGGATCCGCGCCTCGATCGGGATCTCGTCCCCCGCGAGGCCGTCGGGATAGCCGGTGCCGTCCAGGCTCTCGTGGTGGTGACGGACGCCGGGCAGGATGTGCCGCAGCTTCTTCAGGTCGCGGAGGATCGTCACGCCGATCTCGACGTGCTCCTGGATCCGGCGGTACTCCTCCGGCGTCAGGGCGCCGACCTTCTTCAGCACGTCGTCGTCGATGCCGATCTTGCCGACGTCGTGCAGGAGCCCCGTCAGGTAGAGGTCGCTGCGCTTGTGGGGGGGCATCCCCATCTCCTCCGCGATCCGGACGGCGATCCGGGCGACGCGCTCGGAGTGGCCCGAGGTGTAGGGATCCTTGGCGTCGATGGCGGCGGTCAGGGCCCGGATGATCCCGAACAGGAGATCCTTCAGGTCGGCGTAGATGCGGGCGTTGTGCGACTGCGCGGCGATCAGCGAGGCGACGTACTGGCCACGCTCGATTTCCAGCGCGCCGATCGCCCTCCCCTCGACCGGGTTGACGACCACCAGGGCGCCGGCCGATCCGGCCCCCACGGCGGCGAACCCACGGACGGACGGCGGCGCGAGCGCGACGCGGGCGGCCTCGGGGGCGTCGGCGAGGTGGACGCCGTCGCGCCCCGGCGACCCGCCGAGGAGCCGATAGCACCGCGAGGTCATGCCTTCGACCGCCCCGCTCACGATCACGTCCTCGTGCTCTCCGGCCGGGACCCACGCCGCGGCCTCCACGCCGATCGATGCCCGCAGGACGTTGGTCGCCAGGGCCTGGAACCGCGCCGGGGGGTCGGAGATCTTCAGCCGCCGGATCAGGCGGCCGATCACGACGTGCTCCCCCTCCTCGCCGTCGTCGGGCAGCCGCGCGTTGGAGTCCGGCGCGATCCCCGTCGGGCCGGGCCTGGACCAATCGTCCGTCGCCGAGCCTTCCCGCCTCATACGTCCGGCCACATCCGAGCCCATAATCCGTCCTCCCGCGGCCGGCCGCCGATGACCGGCGCTGGTCCATGAGTCTTCCATCATCAAGACTAGGACACGCCCGGCCGCCGTGCCGTCGAATGCCGCCGCCGCGTTGACATGACGCCACGCGCTGGACAGCCCCGCCCCCTCGGCCTAGGGATTGGATGGAGGTCCTCGGCGAGTCCCGGGGCGATCGATCGCGAGGGTGGGAGGCTGGAGAATGGCCGTGGATCAGCCGGACGACGCCCTGTTCGCGGCCTGGGAGCTGGATTCCGAGCGATCGCTCGAGTCGATGCTCCCCGCGACCTCGGCCGCCCGGCCCGAGCGGCGGTCGTCGTCGGCGGCCCACTTCGAGGCGACCCGCGACTACGCCGGCGCGTTCGACGACCGGGGACCCTCCACGACCGGCCAGGCCTCCCGGGCGAAGGCCGCGGTCGAGTCGCTCAAGGCGGGCGACGATATCGGCGGCTTCCGGCTGATCGTCGAGCTTGGCCGCGGGGCGTTCGCCCGGGTCTTCCTCGCCCACGAGGGGAGCCTGGGGGGCCGCGCCGTCGCGCTGAAGATCTCCCGCGCCGAGGGGGACGAGCCCCAGTCGCTGGCCCGGCTCCAGCACGCGAACATCGTCCCCGTGCATTCGGTGCGCGACGACCCGGCGACGGGGCTCCGGCTGCTCTGCATGCCCTACCTGGGGGGGGCGAACCTCGCGGAGGTGCTGGAGGAGGCGTGGGCGTCGCGGGGGGGCGACTCGCGGGGCCGCAGCCTGGCCGACGCCCTCGACCAGCTCTCGCGACGGCTGCCCGCGCGGGCGGTCGAGCCGGCCCGGCCCTCGCGGCGGCTGCCGGCGTCGCGCGAGGGGGCCTTGTTCCGCGTCGATCCCCCCGGGGCCGTCCCCCCGAGGCCGGCCGGCCCCGATCGCGCGTCGCGGCGGTTCCTCTCCCTCGGGCTCTCGCGCGACGTCCGGGACGAGGCCGGCGCGCCGGAGGAGGGTCGCGACGAGCAGGCGCCGACTCGCCGGTTCCTCCGACACGCCGACCCGATCCGCGCCGCGGCCTGGGTCGTCGCCCGTCTCGCCGAGGGGCTCGACCACGCCCACTCGCGAGGGGTGCTCCACCGCGACCTGAAGCCGTCGAACGTCCTGATCACGGGCGACGGCACCCCCATGCTCCTGGACTTCAACCTCTCCGTGGACGCGGCGACCGAGCGGGAGGAGGAGGGCTCGGCCGAGCGCGCGATGCTCGGCGGCACGCTCCCCTACATGTCGCCGGAGCACCTGGACGCGCTCGACCCGGATGGCGTCACGCCCGCCGAGGCCGTGGACGAGCGGTCCGACCTCTACGCCCTGGGGCTGATCCTTTTCGAGATGATCGCGGGGGCCCCGGCGTTCCCGAGCCCCGACACCGCCGGGGGCTCGCTGGCGACGATCCGCCGGATGCTCGCCGAGCGTCGGGCGGGCGCGCCTTCGCTCCGCTCGATCCGGCCCGAAGTACCGCCGAGCCTCGCGGCGCTGGTCGCCAAGTGCGTCGACCCCGAGCCCGAGCTTCGCTACCACAGCGCGGCGGAGCTGGCGGAGGACCTCCGGCGGTTCCTGGAAGACCTGCCGATGAGGCACGGTCCCGAACCCAGCTTGAAGGAGCGGCTGCGCAAGTGGGCCCGGCGCCACCCCTCGGCCTGCTCGTCATCCTCGGTCGGGGTCGCGGGCGTCGTCATCATCGCCGTGGTGCTGTTCGGCGCGTGGCATGTCTTCGAGGCGATGCAGGGCCTGCACGCGCGGCTGAAGCTGCGGAAGTTCCAGGACGACGCGCTGGAGTGCCGGTTCCTGCTCAACACCTTCGGCGACGAGGCGCGGATCCTCCGGGGGCTGGAGCTGGCCGCGACGACGCTGGAGGGCGCCGGGGTGGACGAGGCCCGAGGCGTCCTCGGCGGGCCGTGGATCCGGCGGCTGACGGAAGCCGAGCGCGAGGAAGTCCGGCTCGCGACCGTCGACCTGATCCTCCTGGCGTGCCACGCCCGCGTCGTCACGGCGAGGAAGGGCCCCGAGTCGGCCCGCCGCGAGGCGCTCGTCGAGGCCATCGCGCGGCTCGATCGGCTACAGCGGGCGATCGACGCCCCCCCCGCGACCCTCTACCGCCGCCGGGCCCGCTATCGCGCGGCGCTGGGGGACGCGGAGGGCGCCGCGGCCGATCGTCGCGCGGCCGAGGCCCACCCCGTGGCCTCCAGCCAGGACTGGACGTCGCTGGGCATGGTGCAGCTCGCCGACGGCGAGGTGGCCGCGGCCGAGCGCTCGCTCCGCGCGGCGACCGAGGCCGACCTGGGCTCGTTCTGGGCCTGGTTCGCGCTGGGGCATTGCCACTTCGCGCAGGACCGCTACAACGACGCCGTCGCCGACTTCACCGCCTGCGTCGTCTCGCGGCCCGACTTCGCCTGGGGACACTTCAACCGCGGCCTCGCCCTGGCCCGCGCCGGCCGCCCGCACGAGGCCCGCGCCGCCTACGCCCGCGCCCTCGAACTCGACCCGACGTTCGAGGAGGCCCGCGCCAACCGCGGCCTGGTCGAGCTGGAGCTGGACCGTCCCGACCGCGCCGAGGCCGACCTGCGGGCCGTGGTGGGCCGTGGGAGGCGCGACGGCCACCTGGCCGCGGCGCTCGCCGACGCCCTGGTCCGCCAGGACAAGGTCGCCGAGGCGGAGCGGCTCTTCGACGACCTGCTGTCGCGGTCGCCGTCGCCCGACTTCCGCGCCGCCCGGGGCGTGATCCGGCTCGTCGTCGATCCCGTCGCGGCGGCCGACGACTTCCGCGCCGCCCTCGACGCGGATCCCTCCCACGCGCTCGCCCACTACGGCATGGCCCGCGTCCTTTGCGACGACGACCGGACCGCCGCCCTCGCCCACCTGGACCGCGCGATCGCGACCGACCCGACGCTGTACGAGGCCGTGGAGCTGCGGGCGCTGGCGCGGGCGCGCCAGGGGGACCGCGCGGCGCTGGACGACGTCGCCCGGCTGGTCGCCCGGCCGACGGCCAACCGCCTCTACAACGCGGCGTGCGCCCTGGCGATCCTGGGCGAGGCCCCCCGCGCCGTCGACCTGCTGGGCCGGGCGGTCCTCCTCGGCTTCCCCCCAGACCGGGCCGTCGACGACCCCGACCTGGCGTCGCTCCGACGTCGGCCCGACTACGCCGCGGCGCTGGCGCGGAAGCCCGTCGGCGAGTGACCCCCTCAGCGGCCGACGACGAGGCTCAGCGGGCGCTCCAGCCCGTGGGCCTCCATCAGCGCCTCGTCCCCGAGGATCTCCCGCGACGGCCCGTCGGCGACGACCTTCCCGGCGTCCAGCAGCACGGTCCGGGGGCAAAGCTCCAGCACCATCTCCAGGTCGTGCGTGGCGATCAGCCTGGTCGCGGGGAGCGAGCCGATCAGCTCCATGAAGCGGCGGCGGCCCCGGGGGTCCAGGTTCGCGGTCGGCTCGTCCAGGACCAGCACCGAGGGGGAGCAAGCCAGGACGCCGGCCAGGCAGACGCGCTTGCGCTCGCCGAAGCTCAGGTGGTGTGGCGGCCGGTCGGCGGCCTCGGCGAGGCCCACGCGGCCCAGGCACTCCAGCGCCAGGCGGCGGGCCTCGTCCCTCGCCATGCCCAGGTTCAGCGGGCCGAAGGCCACGTCCTCCAGCACGGTCGTCGAGAAGAGTTGATCGTCCGGATCCTGGAACAGCAGCCCCACCTTGCGGCGGACCGCCGCCCCCGCGCGGGAGGCGTCGAGGCCGTCGATCCACACCGAGGGCGACGCCCGGCGGCCCAGCGCGCGACGGCCGGGGAGCAGGCCGTTGAGGTGCAGCAGGAACGTGCTCTTGCCCGCGCCGTTGGGGCCGACGAGCGCCGTCGACTCCCCCGGCGCGATCGTCAGGTTCACGCCGTCGAGCGCGCGGCGGCCGTCGGGGTACTCATAGACCAGGCCGGCCACGCGGACGGCGGGGATGGGGGATGATTCGTCGGCCACGGGTCAGTCGTCCAGGGTCCGCAAGGTGCCGTCCCATCCCCGGGCGGTCATCGCCGCGAAGACGCGCTCCTCCCGGTCCAGCGCGCGGCCCAGGAGGACGCCGATCAGGCTCGCCAGCGCGGCGAAGCCGGGCCCGCGACGGCCGAAGCTCCGCGCCCGCCGCGCGGTCGCCATGCGGGCCAGCTCGTCGCGGAGCACGAATCCATACCGATGCATGAAGGCCAGCGTACTCG
Source organism: Paludisphaera sp. (assembly GCF_037189885.1). Lineage (NCBI taxonomy): Bacteria > Pseudomonadati > Planctomycetota > Planctomycetia > Isosphaerales > Isosphaeraceae > Paludisphaera > Paludisphaera sp. Next base: position 14,225 of record NZ_JBBCIR010000073.1, on the reverse strand, counting down.
CCAGCGCCGGCGGCATCCCCAGCCGACGCATGGCGCGGAGCATTTCCGTCCAGGGCGTGACCTGGGCCAGCGTCATCATCGCCAGGAGCGCCAGCCCATTCCGCGCCACCAGGTCCAGGGCCGCCATCCGCCAGGAGAGCCCCGAGGTCGCGGCGACCCTCCCCGCCGCGAGCGCGGCCAGGAAGCCGACCAGCAGCAGGAAGCCCAGCCACCGCGCGAAAAGCCGCGGGATCGAAACGCCCGAGGCGACCACGACCCCCCCCAGCCCCAGTCCCAGCGCCCCGAGGTAGCGCCACGAGCCCGGCGGCGCGACGACCACCGCGACCACGAAGCCGACGGCCGCGATCAGCTTGACTCGCGCGTCCGGGCGACGCCCCGGCCGGTCAGGCGACGGCATCGGCGCTCGCCTCCGGGCGCGCGTCGCTCGCGGTGAAGACGCGCGCCATCCCCCAGGCGAAGCCGAAGACGACCAGCGTCCCGATCAACCCCGCGGCGGCCGTCGCCGCCTTCGCCTCGTCCAGTCCTCGGAGCGCGGAGGGCACCGGGGCCTCGTAGTCGGGCATCGGCGCGGCGAGGACCGGTGGCGTCTCCTCGCTCGGCAGGAAGGCGAACTTCTCGCCGACGTACTCCAGGCCGTCCGGGTCGGGGGCCGCGAACGGCGAGACGAACACGGCGACCGCCAGCGCGATCCCCATCCCGGCCGCGACGGTCGGGGCCCACCCCGGGGCCGGTCGCGGGTCGCCCTCGATCTCCAACTCCGACGGCGCTTCGATCAGCTCGGGGCGGGTCAGCAGCACGAGCCGGACGACCAGCCCCGTGATGAGCGCCTCGCCGACGCCGATCGCCGCGTGGACCAGGGCCATCCAGGTGAGGATGCGGAAGAAGTCCTCGCGACGGCCGCCGGCCGCCAGCTCGATCGCGAACGCCCCCGCCGCCAGCAGGACCGAGAACCACGCCGCGACCATCGCCCCGATCAGGATGCCCCGACGCCCCCCCAGGGCGCGCCGGATCGGGTCGTAGATCGCGTAACCGCCGACGGCGCCGATCAGCCCCATGTTGACGAAGTTCGCCCCGAGCGCCGTGACGCCGCCGTCCTGGAACAGGAAGCACTGGACGATCAGCACGGCCGCGATCACCACCGCGCCCGCCCAGGGCCCCAGCAGCACGGCCGACAGCAGGCCCCCCATCAGGTGCCCCGTGACCCCCGGCCCGACCGGGAAGTTCACCATCTGCGCCGCGAAGACGAACGCCGCCGTCATCCCCATCAGCGAGGTCGTCCGCGCGCCGTGCCGCTCGTCGACCCGCCGCAGGGCGTAGCCCAGCCCCGCCGCCGCGATCGCCCCGGTCGCGATCGCCGCGCCCCCGCCGAGGAGTACGTCCGGAATATGCATGTTGCGCCCTGGTTCGGCTCGGCCCTCGGGCCGGGTTGTCCATCGCCGCCGGTATGGCGTTCGTGAAAATCATCATACCGGACGGCCCCGGCCGGGCGAAGAGGCGTCACCCGGCGGCCGGGCAGGTCGGGAGGGTCGCCAGGGCGCCGCGGATCTTCTCGACGATGTGGCCGAAGGCGTCCTCGTACAGCACCCGCTCGGCCTCGTCGACCCGGCCGCTGGTCAGGGCGAGGCGGCTCGACACGTAGGGCGACATCCCGGGCGCCGGGACGAGCGTCCGCGCGTTGGGGGCGGTCTTCCAGATCTCCCCCCCCGGCCCGGCCAGCGAGAGCGTCGCGACGATCCGCGCGAGCCGATTTTGCGTCCCCAGGTAGGATCCCTCGTGGCGCTCCTCGATCGCGTGGGAGAAGCGGTAAGGGGCGTTCGTCCAGAGGTCCGCCCAGCGCGAGTCGGGGGGGAGGTAGCCCCGCGCGGCGAGGGCCTCGGCGATCGCGGCCCTCAGGGCCTTCTCGTAGCCGGCCGCCGTCCCGCGGACGTACACGCCCGGCGCGGCGTTGATGTTGACCCCCCGACGGGCCACCAGCCCGGCGGCGATGTCGCGAAAGCGAGCGACCGCGGCGTCGCGCTCGGCGGATGGGAGGTGGGCGGCCAGGCTCGCCGCGTCGACGCAGATGGCGAACGCCGCCGACGGGTCGGCCTCGCGCCCGGCCCGTTCCGCCCGATCGTCCAGCCAGCGACGGAGCGTGGCCTCGAACCGGGCGCTCACGTCCCGGCGGATCGGGGCGAGGTCGCGGTCGGTCGCGGCCCGAGCCGAGAGGTTGAGCCAGTCGCCCAGCGAGCCCGGCCCGCGGGCGTCGCCCTCCAGGCCCGCGATAGTCGACTGCACGTCGCGCCTCGCGAGTTCGCGGCGACGGCCGCGGACCGAATCGACGTCGGGGAGGTCGTCGTCGCCGGTCGCGGCATGGAGCGCCGTGTCCAGGTCGCGGAGGGCCAGGTCGATCCGGCCTCCCGCCTCATGGGCCTTCGACGACTCGACCAGGCGCCGGATCGCGGCCAGTCTCCCCGCGCGCTCGCCCCGGATGATCGCCCTCGCGGCGGCGGCGGCCACCGTGGCCGCCACGCTCAGCGCGACCAGCCACCAGGCCCAGGCCCACCACCAGGGACGCCCGTGCCGCCGTCGCTTCCAGTCCCCCCCGACGCGCGGGAGGTACGGGATCTCGACCAGGGCGTTGCAGAACGAGCAGCGCGCCTGCCGGCCGGGGCCCGGCGAGGCCACCTCAATCTCCTGTCCGCAGCGCGGACAGGCGAACGCGCCGTCCATTTCGGGGGGCTCTCCAGGGGGGCGACTCCGGTCGACCCCCATCATACCCCCCAGGGGCGCGGGCGGGAATCAGCGGACGGGTTGATTCGTGCAGTGATTCATGATCCAGGTGTCGACGTCCGCGAGCATGTCCTGGTCGAGCCGATGATTACACGGGTACGACTGGAAGGCGACGTGCAGGCCCCCCGCCCGGAGCGTGGCGACGTCGCGGCGGGCCTGGTCGAGCGGCACGCGCGAATTCCACGCCCCGTGCACCGCCAGGATGGGGAAGTCTCGCAGGGCGTCGAACCGGGAGAGGGCCCGGAAGTTCGCCGGCAGCCAGCCGTTGATGGCCACGACCCCGGCGAATCGGTCGGGGAAGCTGAGCCCGAGCCGATAGGCCGCCGCCGCCCCCTCGCCGAAGCCCACCAGGAAGATGCGCTCGGAGTGGACGTGGAAATGGCCGCGAATCCCGCGGATCCCCGCGAAGACCCCGTCCTCGAGCCGGGTCATCGGGTCCGAGGCCGGCTCGTGCAACGCGCGGCGGAATTGCTCGGCCGGGTCGAGCGGCCGGGGAACCCGGAAGCTGCTCCGCCCGGGGATGTCGAATTCCGGGCCCCACGAATATCCGACCGGGCGGTCCCGCTTGTGGACCTCGACCGGCCCCCGCAATCCGAGTCCGACGTAATTGCGACGGCTCACCGCCGGCATCGCGCGGACGAGCTGGTCCTCGTCCCCCCCCTTGCCGTGGAGCAGGACCAGGAGCGGGTACGCGTAATTGGGCTCGTACTGGCGCGGGACGTAGCAAGAATCGACGAGCGCCGCCGTTCGCGAACTCGTCGAGGAACCCTGTGCGTCCATCCGGTCCTGGGCCATCGTGAAATCCTCGGTGAGCAAGTCTATGGGGTGCTGGGCGTGTTCGTCGCCCGGGATGGGGACCGGGTGGCGGGCCTGGCCGGCACCCCCGCTCGCACGGGAGGTTCAGACCAGGCAAGCATATCCGCCGCCTTACCGCTCTTCAACAAACCGCCTAGCTATTTTCCATTTTGTCTCAAGTTTCCCAGATTGCGATCCGGGGACCGATGGAATCGTCGAAATCTGCCGGGGTTGTGGCGGTTGCCGCAGGTCCGGCGGCCCTGACGCCTGCGTGGGGGCGGCGCGTCGGGCGGTTTCGTCAGAAGAGGTCGCTGAAGAAGTTCGCGACCGACTTCGGGAAGACCCCCAGACCGCTGTTGGAAACACGCGGCGGCGGCCGGCGGAACAGCTTCTTGTGCGGAGTGGCCTGGCCATTCTGCGTGGCCGTGGCGGCCTGGGCGAGCTTGGCGGCCTTCTGGAACTTGGCCAAGCTGGGCCGGTTGACGTTGAGCAGGAGTTCCGGGTCGGGAGTGTTGGGGACGAACGTGGAGCCGTCGCTGCCCAGCAGTCGCAGCGAGACCGGCGCGGACGACGCCATGTTGTTGTTCTTGAAGGTCTCGTTGAGCCCGTTCTCCGGGTCGGCGATGGCCACGATCTTGGCCGACCCAACGCTGTCCAGCAGGATGCCCGAGGGGAGCCGGCTGGGGAGGCTGACCGTCTGGGTGAGCGGCAGCGAGTAGCCCGGCGCCAGCCCTGGGATGATGGCGTCGCCCAGGAAGATGGTGCGGTTGACGTTGCCGCTGGGGCCCGCCAGCAGGAACCGGACGCGGAACGGCCCCGGGTCGACGGTCCCCATGTTCTGGACGGTCGTGCTCACGTCGAACGAGCCCCCCCAGGCCAGGTCGAGCGTCGACGGCGTGACCGTGCCGAGCGCGAGGTCGGGCAGGATCTCGTGGATCGGCGTGGCGGTCGTCCCAGCGGGGAGGTTGATCGAGACGGCCGCCTGGTCGATCCCGGTCCCCCCCATCGCGAAGTGGGGGCCGACGGGGTTCGTCTGGAAGTCGGCGTCCGGGAGGATCGTCAGCGTGAACTCGGTGTGGCCGGACAGGAGCACGGGGGGGATGGCCGGCAGCGTGAACGCCTTCTCGGCGTTGACCGTCTGCCAGGGCTGGATGGCCGGGATGGTGATGCTGCCCAGGGTGACGTCCGCGCCCACCCCCTGCGCGATCCCCGCCGGCGTGAGCACCACCTGCGCCCGGGTCGCGGGGGCCGCCCCGTACGACCTGTTGGTGATCTGGGTCGTGACCGAGAAGGGCTTGCCCCAGGTCGCGGCGGCGGGATAGATCCCCAGCGAGGTCGCGATGAGCTGCGCCGGCTGGGTCGGGGCGATCGAGACGACCGTCTGGTCGTAGCCCGGGCCCACGCCCGCGTTGTTCCGCTCGTTGGCCTCGTGCACCTGGTTGTGCGGGTCGACCTTCAGCGAGAGGTGCAGGAGGCCGGAGCTCTTCATCCCCGGGACCGGGTTCGCCGGCAGCCTGACGGTCGCGGTGAACGGGATCGACTGCCCGGCCGCGAGGCCATCCGGGATCGTCACCTCGCCCAGCGAGACGGAGAGCCGATTCAGGACGGCGCGGCTGCCGGCGAGGATCGCCACGTTGAACGGGCCCGCCGCCGGGCCGTCGCCCTGATTCGTGACCTGGCCGGTGACCGTCACCGTGGAGCCCCAGTCGGCGTCCTGGACCGTGACCAGGGACGACCCGACGAGATCCGGGAGGGCGTGCCCCGCGGCCGAGAGGACTTCCCGCTTCTCCAGGGAATCATAACGCAGGATGATCGGGCCGCGCCCCCAGGCGCGGCGACGTCCCTCGGCGCGTCGCTTGTCGGACATGCTCGTCCCCCTCCTTGAGAACCTCATATCGCGGCGACGGCCCCCGGCCGCCATGACGATGTGATGGGGGGCGCCGGATCTCTCGCCTCGAATAAACCCTTCCTGGGCACCGCGAGGGTATCGATCGGCCGACGCTCGGTCAAGGCGCTTCGACGGCGCGCCCGGCCCGGATCCACCCCTCGCTCGCGTGGCGATCGCGGATCCACCGGGAGGACGTCGAGCCGATCGCGATGGACAGCGTCCCACCCCCGTCGACGGTCGCCATCCACTTTCCAACCCGGATCGAGTCTGGACGTGCTCACGGCCGGTCCGCTCCTGCCTCGCGTCGGTTCATGAGAACGGGCGATTCTGGGCGCGGGTCGTCGCGCCGAGCCAGGGGAATCCCGCGGGCGGGGGAGGTCGCGCCAGGACGCCCCTCGACGCATCGGCGTGGTTGTGATACCAGTGGTTAGGGGCGCGCCGGCGCCGGGGACCGGGGCGCGTCGGGAGTCAGGAGCCGAGCTTGACGGAGCAGCTCGTCGGACAACTCGGGTATTTCGGGATCGCCCTGATCCTGGTGATGGGGGGCTTCGGCCTGCCGATCCCCGAGGAGGCGCCCGTCCTGCTGGCGGCCATCCTCAGCCGCAACGGGAAGCTCTACGGCCCCATGGCGTTCGGGTCGTGCATGGCGGGGATCCTGATCGGGGACTTCCTCGTCTACGCCGTCGGCTATCGATACGGCGAGCGCGTCCTGAGCATCCCGCTGACCCGGCGGCTGCTGACCAAGGCGCGCGAGACCCAGATCAAGGGGTACTTCCATCGGCACGGCTTCAAGATCCTGATCCTCGGCCGGTTCGCGGTCGGGTTCCGGACGGCGGCCTACCTGACGGCCGGCATCCTCAAGCTCCCGCCGCTGAAGCTCCTGCTGATCGACCTGGTCGCGGCGACCTTGAGCACCAGCCTCGTCTTCCTGCTGGGCTACTTCTTCGCCCATCAGATCGAGAAGGGGCTGCACGAGGCGCAACAGTGGGTCGCGATCGCGATCGCCTCCGGGGTCGGCGCCTGGCTGCTGTACCGCTACTACAAGGCGCACCAGAGGGCGGGCCTGCCCGTCGGGCCGCCCGTCCTGGTGTCCGACGACCTCCCCCTGCCCCCGGACGACCTCCAGGCCCGGCCCATGGACGCGCCCGTGGCCGTCGAGCCCCTCCCCCCGCTCGACGCCGAGCCGGCCCCCCCCGCCGCGCCGACGCCCCCGCCGGGTCCCCTGACGGGGCCGGGGGTGTTCCCGCCGCCGGCCGCCCCGGCGGACGCCCGATTCGAGGCCCCTCGGCAGGGCGGCGCGTCGCCGATGACCCGCGCCTGATCGGGCCCGAATTCGTGTTGACCGACCCCGGGGTTCCTGATAGCTTCCGCCTCGGTCTCCAACCGACGAGCTTCAACGACGTCGGCGGGGCCGCGGTCAGCCATCTGATCGAGGGGAGTCGCGGCGAGGGTCGCCGGCTCGATTCCTCCCGACCCGCTTCGACCCGACAGCGGCGCGCGGGTACCGCCCGGAGACGTTCTCCGGTCGGCGAGTTACGGATCGACTCGCTCGGGGCCTCTCGTGATGCGACGAGCGGCCCAGATCAACCTTGGAAGATCGACTCGAATGAACAAGATTTCGTACGCTCTCGCATTGGGCGCCGGCCTCGCGCTGGCCCAGGCCGCCACGGCCGCGCCGATCGTGCAGCAGCTCGACTCGCCCGAGATCTCCGCCTCGGCCTTCAACAGCCTGTTCAAGCCCGTCGCCGAGGCCCCGCCGATCACGCAGGATTTCGGGTTCATGAACACCCCGGTCACGGGCGTCGTCCAGTCCCAGGTCTTCGAGGGGACCGGGGCCTATGAGGGCGTCTACGCCTACGCCTACCAGTTCGGCGTCAAGAACGTGACCGACACCTCCGGCGAGCCCACCTCGGTCAACAACGCCTCGCTCCAGTTCAACGCCACGCCCACCCGGGCCGACCTGCTCGGCACCGGCGGCCCCGGCAGCGCCGTGTTCGTGGTCAAGGACGGCGTCGTCGGCTCGCTGAGCCTCCCGGCCGCCGCCCCGGGGAGCGTCGTCACCTCCCCCTCCTCCATCGCCTGGCTCCCGGGCGAGAAGACCGGCGCCCTGAACTTCCAGTACCTGGACGCCAACACGAAGTCCGACCCGCTCGGCGCCGGCGCCACCAGCGGCACGATCATCGTGCTGACCACGGAGAAGTGGACGAACAAGCCGGTGAGCCTGAACAACGCCAACCCGCAGATCGTTTACCCGCTGGCCTACGCCTCCGAGGGCGGGCCGATCCAGGAGGTCCCGGTCCCCGAGCCGGCCACCCTCCTCGGCTGGGCCGGCGTCCTGGCCGCCGTCGCCGTCGCCAAGGCCCGCCGCGCCCGTCGCGCCGCCTGACGACGACGCGACGCTCGCGCCATCCGATCGAACCCGGAGCCCCCGACGACGTCCCCCCGGACTCGTCGGGGGCTCCGCCGTTTCGAAGCGGCCCGCCGGCGGGTAGAATACAACGATCCGTCCCATCGGCGCTCACCCCGAAGGCCGGCGACTAAAGCCCTTCTCCCCTGGTGGGAGAAGGTGGCCGAAGGCCGGATGAGGGGGAAGGCCCGGGCTTTCGGTCGCGCCCCCCCTCATCCGCCCCTCCGGGGCACCTTCTCCCACCCGGGGAGGAGGGAGGAGCCGGAGCGAGCCAGCCGACGCGCGCCATGCCGGAACAGACTGCCCCAACAACATGAACTTCCCCCCCATCGCCCGCGTCCGCCGGACCTTCGACCAGCCCGAGGTGGCCGACGTCGCCGCCGCGATCGCGCGCGAGGTCGCTTCGAGCGCCCTGGTGACTCGCGTGCCGGCGGGGGGGCGGGTCGCGATCACCGTCGGCAGTCGGGGGATCGCCGGGCTCCCCGAGATCGTCCGCGCGACGGCCGGCGTGGTCCGGTCGCTCGGCTTCTCGCCGTTCGCCGTGGCGGCGATGGGGAGCCACGGCGGGGGCACGGCCGAGGGCCAGAGGTCCCTGCTGGCGGAGCTGGGCGTCACCGAGCGCTCCATCGGCTGCCCGATCCGATGCGGGATGGAGACGGTCGTCCTGGGGACCGACGCCTTCGGCCAGCCGATCCACTTCGGCCGCGACGCCTTCGACGCCGACGGGGTGATCCTGCTCAACCGGATCAAGCCCCACACCTCGTTCCGCGGCCGCCATGAGAGCGGCCTCCTCAAGATGCTGACGATCGGCCTTGGTAAGCGGCAAGGCGCGGCCCAGGTCCACAAGCTCGGGCTGCCTGGGCTGATGCGGATGCTCCCGGAGGTCGGCGCGTTCCTGCTGGGGCGTACCCCCGTCGCGCTCGGGCTGGCGATCCTGGAGAACGCCGCCGATCGCGTGGCGAAGGTCGTCGCCGTCGAGCCCGAGGAAATACTCGATGTCGAGCCCGCCCTGCTGGACGAGGCCCGCGCCCTCATGCCGGGGCTGCCGTTCGACCAGCTCGACGTGCTGATCGTCGGCGAGCTGGGGAAGAACTACAGCGGTACCGGCATGGACCCCGCCGTCATCGGCCGGCTGAAGGTCGAGACCGCCCCCGACCACCCCCGCCCGGTGATCACCCGCCTGGCCGTGCTCGACGTCGCGGAGGAGTCGCGCGGCAACGCGCTGGGGATCGGCTTCGCCGACCTGACGACCGAACGCCTCGTCCGCGCGATCGACCCGACGCCCCTCCGCGTGAACTGCTTCACCAGCAACTTCCTGCAACGCGGGCGCGTCCCGCTCGCCATGCCGACGGATCGCGACGTGATCGCCGCCTGCCTCGACACTTGTTGGCGCGTCGACCCGGCCGAGGCCCGCCTGGCGATCGTCCCCAACACGCTCGAACTCACCACGATCTGGGTGACGCGCCCGCTCGCCGACGAGGTGGGCCGCCTCCCCGGCCTCGCCTTCGAGACCGACTTCCTGCCGATCCCTCTCGACGACGCCGGGACGCTCGACCAGGAGGGGCTTTTCCCGGAGAGCATCCGGGCCAGGAGACGGCCCGCGCCCCCACGCGAGGAGGGGGCGCGAGGCCGGCGGGGGGATGTCAGCTCGTGACCTTCATCGCTTCCGGATCCCAGCCGATGAGCTTGCTTTCATACAGGCTGGTGTTGCACAGGAGCGCGGGGGCGGCGGCGCGGAAGCCGAAGACGGCGTCCTCGTAGACCGGGTCGCCCTTGCGGATGGAGGTGAAGAAGCGGACGAAGTGGTCGAACCGCGGGTCGTATCCCGGCGGCGGGGCGAACGTCATCGGGCCGTCGTAGGGGGTCTTCGGCGGGGCCTGCCGCGGCTCCCTCGCCAGCTTCTCGGCGATGGCGTCCTGCTGGGCCTGGGAGAAGGTCTTGACGGAGTTGTACCCCTTCAGCTCCTGCTCCGGGGTGGGCCAGGAGATGCCGACGCGTTCGAGCTTCAGTGAGGCGAGGTCGGTGGAGATGACCCCCTCGTCGCCGACGAAGCGGAACAGCGTGGCGTCGCCGCCGCCGTCCTCGAAGTCGCACTGGAGCGAGACGGTGAACTCGGGGTGCGCCTCGGTCTTGGGGTAGTCCAGCAGGCTCAGGATGACGTCGTAGACGTCGCGGCCGTCGTCCCAGTAGCGCAGGCCCCCCATCGCGGCGACCTTGTTCGGGCCGATGGCGCCGGTGGCGTGGTGGATGCCCGTCAGCAGGTGGACGAACAGGTCGCCCGCCACGGCCGTGCCGTAGTCCTGGTAGTTCCTCCAGCGGAAGAAGCGGGTCGCGTCGAACGGCCGCTTGGGGGCGTGGCCGAGGAAGCGGTCCCAGTCGACGGTCTCCGGCGAGGCATCCAGCGGCAGGGTGTACTGCCAGGCGCCGAGCGAGGAGTTGCGGTTGTACCGCGCCTCCACGACGTTCACCTTGCCGATGGCCCCGGCGGCGATCATGTCGCGCAGCTTGTCCATCACGATCGAGCTGGCGAACTGGCTGCCGACCTGGAAGACGGACTTCGTCTCCTTCTGCGCCGCGATGACCGCCGGGCCCTCGTCCAGCGTCTGGACCATGGGCTTCTCGCAGTAGACCGGCTTGCCGGCCTTCATCGCCTCGATCGACATCGCGGCGTGCCAGTGGTCGGGGACGCAGAGCAGGACCGCGTCGACGTCCTTCCTGGCGAGGATCTCGCGGTAGTCGGCGCATACGTCGACGTGGTCGCCGTAGACCTCCTTCACGCGCTCGCGACGGCCGGCGTACAGGTCGGCCGCGGCGACCAGCTCGACGCCGGGCACCTTGAGGGCGCAGGTGGTGTCCTCGAAGCCGATGATCCCCATGCCGATCGTCGCGATCCGCACCTTATCATTCGCCCCGTCGGCCGCGGCGAGGGCCTCCACGGCCGCCTCCGTCTCCGGGTTGCGCGACAGGACCGTGACCGCGGCCGCCGCCGAGGCCGCCGCCGAGGCCGCCGCCGCCGACTTCAAGAACCCTCGGCGCGAGCTGGTTTCGCGACGTTGCATCATCGTTTTCCTTTGGGTGGTGCCTTGAGGACCGATCGAAACGGTCTTCCCCCCTGGTGGGGGAAGACAGACCGCGCGGCGGTCAGATGAGGGGGAGCCCGCCCGCGGGATTTCACATTTCGCGACCCCGCCCGGGCCGACGGCCCCGGACGGCCCCTCCGGACTCCGAAGCTCGTGCCGCTCGTCCCCCCCTCTTCCGGCCCTCCGGGCCACCTTCCCCCACCAGGGGGGAAGGCCGTTGGGATGGCCTCCGAATGGCCGTGGCTGTCAGGTTGTTGTCAGCGCGGGCGGCGATCTCGCGCGCCTCGCGAGGCCCCAGGATACCCGCCGCCCGCCCCCGACGCGACTCCGACGCCCGCGCGCGACGGCGCCCCGGGGCGGCGAGGCACCGGGGCGCGCGGTCGGTCGTCGGGCGGGCGTCGGTTCCTTACTTCGGCGTGGCCTTGGCCTCGGCCTTGCCGGCGGGGGCCTGGGCGGGCGGCGGGGCCGGGGCCGCGTCGGGGGCGGCCTGGGTCGGGAAGTCGGGGAACAGGTCCTTGGGCATCGGCTTGACGTCGACCTTGGCCTGCTTGCGGGCCTCGGTCAGCAGCAGGCGCTGGAGGTCGGCGGCGTAGGCCGAGGTGATGAAGGGCTTGTTCTTCTCGAAGTCGACCGCCTCGCCTTCCTTGCGGTCGGTGACCTGGATCAGGTGGTAGCCGTAGGGGGTCTCGACCGGGTCCGAGATCTCGCCCTTCTTCAGCTTGAAGGCGACGTCGGTGAACTCGGGGATGAACCCGCTGTTGAGGTTGAAGTAGTCGAGGTCGCCGCCGGCCTTCCCCTCGTTCGCCGGGTCCTGCGAGTACTTGTTGGCGGCCTGGGCGAACGTCAGCTTGCCGTCGTTGATCAGCTTCTTGACGGCCAAAAGCTGGCCCTTCACCTTCGCCTTGTCGGCGTCGCTCGCGTCGGGCTCGGTCCGCAGCAGGATGTGGCTGGCGCGCACCTGCGTGCCGCTGAACAGGTCGTTGTTGGCGGCCAGGAACTTCTTCAGCTCGGCGTCGGTCGCCTTCGACTTCACGAACTCGATCCAGCGCAGGCGGTCGGCGATCTCCGTCTTCATCTCGTCGAGGGAGAAACCGTTGTCCAGCAGCGCCGTGGCGAGGTCCTTCCCCTCGGCCTTGAGCCCCTGCTCCAGCTTGCCGATCTCCTCCTGGACCTGCTCGGGCTTGATCGCGATGTTCTGGCGGGCCAGGAACTGCGTCACCAACTTCGTGTTGACGAGCGTGTCCACGGCGTCGCGATAGACCAGCTCGCGATCCTCCGTGGGGGGGACCGGGTAGCGGGTGATGACGTTGTAGACCTCGCCCTTGGTGACCGTCTCGGTCTTCCCGTTGGCCTCCACCGACGCGACGACCTCGTCCGGGTTGGCGATGGCCGGCACGGCGGGCTGGCCCTGGCCGGCGGCGGGGGCCTGGGCGACGGCCCGGCCTTCGGCGAGGCTCCATCCGAGGGCCGTCGCGGCGACCGCGAGGCTGGCGAGCACGATCCTGCGCATCAAGGGATCTCCCTGGCAAAGCGGAGGCGACTGGCCGATTGTCGCCCCGTCCCCTCGTCCTCCGGGGCGGGCGTCCTCGGCTCGCGGCCGGCGTCACGTCGAGCCGGCCCGATTTTCCGGATTATAACGATTGCCTCAAGTCCCGCCGCGCGAATCGACTCGGAAACCTCACCCCCGCCCGAACCAGCGGATCAGCGCGACCGCCCCCGTCAGGGCCAGCGACACCACGATCATCGAGGTGATGGGCGCGTACAGGCTGAACCCCGGCCGTTCCACGCTCACGTCCCCCGGCAGCCTCCCGAACCACGACAGGGCCCCCGCCCACGCCGCGGCCCCCACGAGCAGCATCGCCAGCCCCGCCAGCATCAGGATCGGGCCGACCGCCGAGTTCCCGCCCATGTCGACACCCCCGCCCGCGCCTTGCGTGCCCCATCCCCCGCGACCGATGATGGCGGTCGACCTCCAACGCATGCAACAGCTTCCATGCCAATCGTTTCGAGAGGACAGCCCGTGCCCGCGCTTCATCATGGCATCGCCTTCGTGGGACTCATCTCCCTCGCCGCCACCGCGGCATGGGGCCAGGCGACGGAAGGGATCGAATCGGCGCTGACGGACCTCGGGCCCGGCGCGAGGGTCGGCATCGAGGCGCGTCGCCTCCCCGGGCCGGGGGGCGCGGAGGCGTCATGCCGCAAGGACGCCGACGCCGTCCTGCCCACCGCCAGCGCGATCAAGACCGCCATCATGATCGAGCTGTTCGCCGAGTTCGCCGGCCGCCTGGGCGAATCCCCGCCGGGGCTCGACGCGACCCTGAAGGACGACCATCCGGCCGTCGCCCACTTCACGCCGAAGCAGAGGGGGGAGATCCGCGATGGGCTCGCCGGGGCGACCGCCCGCCGGATCGGTCGCGTGATGCTGGGGTCGGAGGATGCCCCGAACGTCGTCTACAACGCCGCGTCGAACGTGGCCATCGCCCTGCTCGGCGGCCCGGAGGAGACGACCCGGCGCATCCACTCCCGCGACCCGGAGTTCGCCGCGATCATGGTCCGCCGCTACATGCTGACCGACCGCGCGGCCCGCGGCGACAATGAGGCCACCCCCGCCGCGCTCGCCGCCGTCCTCCGCCGACTGGCCGCTCGCTCGCTCCCCGACGTCGACGCGGACACCATGGAAGCTTGCCGCGCCGTACTCCAGACCGCCGACGACTCCGCCCGGGGCCGTCGCCACTACAAGAACGGTTCCCTCGACTCCCTCCCCGTCACCCGGGTCGTCACCGGCTGGCACGAGCGCCCGGACGCCCCGGCGATCGTCTACGTCGTCATGCTCGCCCACGACGACCCCGACGCCGGCGATCGCCTCCAGCAAGCCGCCGAGCGCCTGGCGAGGCAGGTGGTGGACTCGCTGCGCGAGGATTAAGTGGTTTGTCACCTGGGGCTAAGGCGGTTTATCGCGTCGGATTCGGATCTTTGTCTCGAAAACCTGAAATCGCGAGGAGCCTGCCGCGGATCATCTCCAAGTCGGGAGGTTCCTTGGCAATTCGTCAGCATCGATGATCCAGGGGCGGCCCATGGTACGCCCCTCGTTCAGCGCCGATCAAGCGGCCCATGAACCGGCGCGATCACGACCCCTCGCCCGGCCCGAATCCGTCGCTACTCCCGGAGGGCTGGCGACCCGACGCTGATTCCGGCATGGTCGCGAAGCGGGGCCGGGGAGCGTCGAAGAGTCTTTTGTGGCGCGGCCGTCTCGGCCGCACGCGCTAGCCCGCGGCGTGCGGCC
>NZ_JBBCIR010000072.1:0-38252 GCF_037189885.1 Paludisphaera sp. | reverse complement strand
CCACCCTCTCCCGGCGGGAGAGGGGACGCGCCTCTGGCGACGCCTGGCTGCCCCCCCGCTCAATCGTCGTCGTCCGGCTCCATGTCGTCCATCGCGTCCGCGCCGACGGCGACGGCCGCCGGGGCGGGGGCGGGGGCCTCGGTGCGGGCGGTGGCGCCGCGGGGGCCGAGGACGCGGACGTTGCCCGAGCCGACGACGGCGCCCATCTCCGAGACCATCCGGTCGTCGTAGCGGATCTTCAGCGACGCGCCGGCGCGGTAGATCACCCGCCGGACGTTCTCCAGGCCGAAGATCTCCAGGTACAGATCCAGGTTCCCCGGCCGGACGCGGACGATCCGCAGGAGCCGCTCCAGGTCCTCCGCCTGCTGCACCCCCTTGCGCAGCGTGACGACCACGCCCTTCGCCAGCTCGGCCTCGGCGTTCTCGATGGGGATGAAGCGCGTGACCTCGATCTCGGCGGGGTCGCGGCTGATGTTGATCGTCCCCTTGATGAAGCCGATGGCGTCGTCCTGGATCAGCTCGGCCATGCGGGCGTACTCCTCGGGCCAGAGCATCGCCGGGGTGGTGCCGTGCAGGTCCTCGAAGGTGAACTTGGCCATGCGGGTCAGCCCGGACCGGCTCTTCTGGACGTTGCGCACCTGCAGGCCCGTCACCAGGCCTCCCAGGATCACCTCCGTCCGGCCGCCCCCGCCGCCGCCGCGGAAGCCGCCGCGGCCGAAGCCCTGCGGGGCGCCGCCGTTGGCCTCGCGCATCTTCGCGGCGACGACGGCGATGTCGACGGTGCGGTGGGTGGCCAGGGCTTGCAGCTTGTCGGCGTGGGTGGTCAGCGGGTGGCTGGACATGTAGAAGCCCAGCGCCTTCTTCTCGCCGGAGAGCTTCTCCACGTCGGGCAGCTCGGGCACGTCCGGGAGGTTGGAGGCGGCGGGGCCGGACTCGGGGGCGGCGTCGTCCTCGTCGAACAGCCCGCGCTGGCCGCGCTTGCGGTCCTCCTGCTTGGCCTGGCCCCCCTGCACGGCGCGGGGGAGGATGGCCAAAAGCTGCGACCGCCGCGCGCCGAGGGAGTCGAACGCGCCGGCGCGGATCAGGGTCTCGGCCGCCGCGGCGCTGACCTCGCGGCTGGAGACGCGTTCGAAGAAGTCCTCCAGGCTCTTGAACGGCCCCCCCTCGGCGCGGGCCTTGAGGATGGCGTCGACCGCCTTGGCGCCGACGCCCTTGATCGCCTCCAGGCCGAACTCGATCTTCCCCTCGGTGTGGACGGTGAAGGTGGCCTCGCCCCGGTTGACGTCCGGCGGCAGGACCTCGATGCCCATGCGGCGGCAGTCGTCGATGTGCTCGACGAAGAACTTGTCGCGCTCGGCGCCCCCCATCTCGGAGGAGAGGACGGCCGCCATGTACTCGGTGGGGTAGTGCGACTTCAGGTAGGCCGTCTGGTACGCCACCAGGGCGTAGGCCGTCGAGTGCGACTTGTTGAAGCCGTAGCCGCCGAAGAACTCGATCAGCTCGAAGATGCGGACCGCCTCGCCCTTCTCCAGCCCCTTGGCGACGGCCCCCTTCACGAACTGGTCGCGGCCCTCGGCGATGATCTCGGTCTTCTTCTTCGAGATCGCCTTGATGCAGGCGTACGCCTTGGAGAGCTCGATGTCCCCCAGGCGGTTGAGGATCCGCATCACCTGTTCCTGGTAGACCATCACGCCGTAGGTCTCTTCCAGGATCTCCTTCAGCACCGGGTGGAGGTACGACGCCTCCTTCCGGCCGTTCTTCACGTCGACGTACTCGTCGACCATGCCGCCGTTGAGCGGGCCGGGGCGGTACAGCGCGTTGGTGGCGATGATGTCCGCGAAGCGGTCGGGCTTCATCTTCACCAGCAGGTCGCGGATGCCGGCGCTCTCGAGCTGGAAGACCCCCTTCGTCTCGCCGCGCTGGAGCAGCGCGAAGGCCTCGGCGTCGTCCAGGTGGAGCGAGCCCAGGTCGAGCTTGTCCTCCGGGTGGCGCTCGGTGATGAGCTTCACGGCCGCCTGCAGCGTCGTGAGGTTGCGCAGGCCCAGGAAGTCCATCTTGAGGAGGCCGGCCTTCTCGACGTCCCCCATGTCCCACTGGGTGCAGACGACCTCCTCCTTGTCGCCGCGGCGGATCACCTGGAGCGGGACGAGCGACTCCAGCGGCTGGTCGGCGATGACCACGCCGGCGGCGTGCGTGCTGGCGTTGCGCGCCGAGCCCTCCAGCCGCCTCGCGAAGCCCAGCAGCCGCTCGACCTCCGGGTCGTCCTCGGCCAGCCGCCGGAGCATCGGCTCCTCGGCGATGGCCTCCTCCAGCGTGATGTTCAGCCGGGTGGGGATCAGCTTGTTGATCTCCTCCACCCGGGCCAGCGGCATGTTCATCGCCCGGCCGACGTCCTTCACGGCCGCCTTCGCCTTCATCGTGCCGAACGTGCCGATCTGCGCCACGTTGGCGTCGCCGTACTTCCGGCGCACGTACTCGATGACCTCGTAGCGCCGCTCCTGGCAGAGGTCGATGTCGATGTCGGGCGCCTCCGACCGGTTGGGGTCGAGGAACCGCTCGAACAGCAGGTCGTACTTCAGCGGGCAGACGTCGCTCAGCCGCAGGGCGTACGCCACCAGCGCGCCGCACGCCGAGCCCCTCGCCAGCGCCGGGATGTTGTTCTCGCGGGCGTAGCGGACGAAGTCCCAGACGATCAGGAAGTACGACGCGAAGCCCATCCGGTTGATCGTGGCCAGCTCGTGGTCCAGCCGCTCGACCACCTCCGGCGGCGTGGGGCTGGGGTAGCGCTCGCGCAGGCCCAGCTCGCACAGCTCCCGCAGGTACTGCTCCGGGGTCTTCTCGTCGGGGGGCTTGAACGAGGGGAACTGGCGCTTGCCCAGCTCGGCGCTGGCGTAGTTCTCCTCGACCATCTCGGCGATGAGCGTGGACTGCTTCAGCGCCTCCTCGTGCCCGGCGAACGCCGCGTACATCTCATCCGGGACGCGGACGTGGAACTGGTCGGAGATCCTCGATCCCGAGTCGTCCACGAAGCGGGGCTTGTCCAGCGGCTGGTCGATCGTCTTGCCGGTGTTGATGCACAGCAGGACGTCGTGCGAGAGGTTGTCGTCCTTCTTCAGGTAGTGGGCGTCGCTCGTCGCCACCATCGGCATGCCGAGCTTGCGCGCCATGTCGACCTGGCGCTCGCGGGCGTCCCGCTGGATCCGCAGGCCGTTGTCCTGGATCTCGATGAAGAAGTTCCCCTCGCCGAAGGTTTGCTGGTACCAGATGGCCAGCTTCTCGGCCTGCTCGAAGCGGTCGTGCAGCAGGTGCTGGGAGAACTCCGAGCCGACGCAGCCCGACAGGCAGATGATCCCCTCGCTGTAGCGGGCGAGGAGTTCCTTGTCGGCGCGGGGCTTGTAGTAGTAGCCCTCCTGGTACGACCGCGACGAGAGCCTCAGCAGGTTGCGCAGGCCCGCGCCGTTCTTCGCCAGCAGCGTCAGGTGATAGGCGAACTTCTCGTCGCCCGAGCCGTTGACGGAGCGGTCGGTCCGCTTGCCGGGGGCGACGTAGGCCTCGATGCCGACGATGGGCTTGATGCCGGCGTACTTCGCCTCGCGCAGGAACTCCACCGCGCCGAAGAGGTTGCCGTGGTCGGTCACCGCGATCGCCGACATCCCGCCGGCCTTCACGTGCTTGACCAGATCCGGCAGCTTGTTGGCCCCGTCCAGCAGGCTGTAATGGCTGTGGCAGTGGAGATGGCAGAACGATCGGCTCGACATTCCGGCTTGCCCCCGTCGCGATGATGGCGCCGATTCTTCATGTACCGGCGTCCACTCGATTATACCATGTCGGGCGTCGCGCCGCCGCGCGGGAAGGGCCCGCCGGGGCGCCGCGGCTCGGGGGATTCGGCCAAGGCGCTCTAGGCGGGATCGGCGGGTCGTGGTAAACGTTCGGGCCGTCCGCCCGGGTCGCCGGCGCGGGCGCCACTTCGCGTCGAATCGACCGAGATGAACGCCAAGGGACGAGGGGCCGGACGTCACGTCCTACCGGCCGACTTCGCGCCCACGTCGGCCGAGGGCCCGCGATCGCGGGCCGGGGGCGACGAAGCCGCCGAGGAGACTGGTGCGATGGATCGCCGCCGTTTCATTCCCGGGCCGGAGAGCATGGAAGTCCGCGTCATGCTCTCGACGGCGTCTCCCGCCTCGGTCGCGGCCACGACCGCGTCGATGACGACCAACGCCAACGCCACGAACCTGCCGATCACGATCCAGGACAAGATGACCCGGATCGAGCGCCTGCCGATCAACCTGCGGGCGACCGAGCGCAACCGCCCCCTGCCGCGCGAGCTGGTCGAGCCGATCCAGCAGGCGATGACCGACTCGATCAGCGCGATGGGCCGGGCCGACCCCCAGACGATCGAGATGTTCAACGGCGTCCTCCGCGACGTCGTCAGCCGGCCGTCGCTCCGCGCCCAGGACGCCCAGGCGCTGAACAACGCGCTGACGAAGGTGCTGGTCTCCGCCGGGGCCACGACCGAGAACGTCGACACGATCGCCACGAACCTGAAGGCGTTGGCGACGACGGTCAACACGACGCAGTCGCAGCCGGTCTTCCTGACGACGAACGACTACGCGACGGTCCTCCAGATGACGCTGATCGTCGGCCAGCCGATGCCCGCCCCCAACCTCCCGACCCTGGCGCGAGGGGAAGGGGCGTCGGCGTCGAACGGCCATTTCGTCACCCGCGCGCCGACCCCGACGTTCGCGGGGACGTACCAGGCCCAGGCGATCCTCCAGATCTACGACGACGCCACCGGCGAGGTCTACGGACAGGGCCAGGCCGCGAAGGGGGGCCAGTACTCGATCGCGTTCGACAGGTCCCTGACCGACGGCGAGACGGTCAAGGTCCGCATCCGCGCCGTCGACGAGCTGGGCCACGTCGGCCTCTCCAGCCGCCCGTTCACCATCAAGTACGTCGCCCGCCCGGGCCGCGCCTGACGCGGGACGCGGCCGCGGATAGAATGGTCAAAAAGCGGGTTTCTCGACGATGCGAGCGGGGGCCGACCATGGACATGCAAGCCGTTCTGAGCGAGGTCCGAAACTGGACCGTCGAGGATCGAATCCGGCTCATCGAGGAACTCTGGGACGGCCTCCCCGAGACCGACGAGCCGGGCGAACTCTCGGACGACTTGCGCGCGTTCCTCGACCGACGGATCGTCGACGCCGACGCGAACCCCGACGCGTCCTCCCCCCTGGAGGATGTGTGGTCGCGGGTCGCCTCGCGTTACGAAAGATGAGCCTTAAAGTCGTCCTGACGCGCCCCGCCGAGTATGACCTCATCGACGCGAGCGACTGCTATCAGGAGCGGGCCGGCGGTGGCTTCAAGTTCGCCTCGCGCGTGCCAGAGGCGTTGGAACGACTCGGGGAGATGCCCGAGATCTACCCCTTCGTCCATGCCGAAGTGCGTCGGGGGCGGGTCCACGGCTATCCGTATGTCTTCTACTACCGAGTGAAGGCCGATTGCGTCGAAGTCCTGGCCATCGTCCACGGTCGTCGCTCGCCCGATGCCTGGAAAGGGAGGTTGTGACCCCATCGCGAGCCGATCTCCGATAGGTGCCTCGGCCGCGGCGGGTTACGCGGCCCTCGGGGACTCGGCTTGCACGATGCCCCGGGGCGCTGGCATAATCGCCGTTCTTCGAACGGATCCGTTAATCGAATTCCACGATAGGGATGGCAGGTCGTCATGAAGGCCAAGACGAAGAACCGCAAGAGCCACAGTTGGCGGAAGAAGGCCCGGACCTCGCCGGTCGCGAAGGGCCGTCGCCCGAAGCACCAGGGCATCCGCAACCCCCGCAAGCGCAAGCACCTGGGCGGCAAGGGCCTCGACTGATCGCCCCCCTTCGGGCGCGTTGACCTCGCGACGGTCCTCCCGCCTCGGGCCGAGACCGAGCCATCCCGACGGCCTTCCTCCCCGGCGAGGAAGGCCGCTCGATTGCGCGGGCGGGGAGGGCGGACGAGCGAGACGGCCGTCGGGCTCCGGGGTCGGTTTCCCGCCCCCGACGGCCTGGGGGGTCGCGAAACGCGAAGCCCCACGGGCAATCCCCCCACCATTCGACCGCCCCGCGGCCTGACTTCCCCCGCCAGGGGGAAGACCGCGTTCGTCCATCAATCCGCCTCAGCCGACCTCGACGATCGAGGCCGCGGCGCGGCGCAGGCCGTCGGCGAAATCGACGGTGGGCTTGTAGCCTAGCTCCCGGCCGATCAGGTCCAGGGAGGCGAGCGAGTCGCGCACGTCGCCGGCGCGCGGGGGGAGGAACTCCGGCTTGAGGTCGGTCCCCAGGATCTCGTTGAGCGCGGCGATCAGGTCGAGCAGGCTGACGCGCCGGCCGCCGCCGACGTTCAGGGCCACGCCCCCGAGCGGCCTCTCGCGCCGCATGGCGAGCAGATTCGCCCGGACGACGTCGTCGACGTAGGTGAAGTCGCGCGTCTGGAGGCCGTCGCCGTAGATCCTGGGCCGCTCGCCGCGCGACATGGCCTTGAGGAACAGCGAGATCACCCCGGAATACGGGCTGGACGGGTCCTGCCGGGGGCCGAAGACGTTGAAATAGCGCAGGCTGACGGCGTCCAGGCCCATCGTCCGGGCGTAGACGCGGACGTAGTGCTCCCCGGCCAGCTTCGCGGCGGCATAGGGGCTCAGGGGGTCGGGCAGGATCGTCTCGACCTTCGGCAGCTCCGCCGTCTCGCCGTAGGCGCTGCTGGACGCGGCGAACATCACCCGGCGCGCGCCGGCGCGGCGGGCGGCTTCCAGCACGTTGATCGTGGCGGTCGGCCCGCTCTCGTGCGAGAGGAGCGGCTCGGCCACGGAGCGCGGGACGCTGGGGATGGCCGCCTCGTGGAAGACGTAGGCCACGCCCCGCGCCGCCTCCTCGCACGCGGCGAAGTCGCCGGCGCTCGCCTCGACGAACTCGATCCGGTCGCGGACGGCGTCCAGGTTCGAGGCGCGGCCCGTCGACAGGTCGTCCAGCACGCGCACGGCGTACCCCTCGGCCAGCAGGGCTTCCACCAGGTGCGACCCGATGAACCCGGCGCCGCCGGTGACGAGGACCCGTTCGCGATCAGATCGGCTCATATCTTCCTCGATGCGGGGGACGGCCTCACGCCCGGACGACCTTCGCCCGGGGGTGCTGGACGTCCTTCAGGGCGTTGCGGGTGTCGACGATCAGCGTGGCGTGGGCCGCGATGCTCGCCCAGTCGTAGGCGGAGTGGTCCGTGGCGATCAGGACGCAGTCGCGCGAGGCGAGGTACTCGGGCGTCAGCTCGCGGCTGGACGACTCCCGGAGGTCCGGGTACTTGCGCATCGGCGGCAGCGTCGGGATGTGAGGGTCGTTGTAGTCGACCTCGGCCCCCTTGCGCAGGAGGAGTTCCATCAGCTCGAAGCCGGGCGCCTCGCGGGGGTCGTCCACGTCCTTCTTATAGGCCATGCCCAGGATGGTGATCTTGCTGCCGCGCACGGGCCTGGACAGGTCGTTGAGGGCGTCAGCGACGCGGCTCACGACGTAGGCCGGCATCGCCGTGTTGATCTCGCCGGCCAGCTCGATGAACCGCGTCGTCATCCCGTGCTTGCGCGCCACCCACGTCAGGTAGAACGGGTCGATGGGGATGCAGTGCCCCCCCAGGCCCGGCCCCGGGTAGAACGCCTGGAAGCCGAACGGCTTGGACTTCGCCGCGTCGATCACCTCCCAGACGTCGATGCCCATGCGGTCGTACAGCACCTTCAGCTCGTTGACGAGCGCGATGTTCACGGCGCGATAGGTGTTCTCCAGGATCTTGCAGGCCTCGGCGACCTCGGCGGTGGAGACCGGGACGACGCGCACGACGATGCGGGAGTAGATGGCCTCGGCCGCGTCGCGGCTGTCGGCGTCGACCCCGCCGACGACCTTGGGGATGGTGGGCGCTGAGAAGTCCGGGTTGCCGGGGTCCTCGCGCTCCGGGCTGAACGCGAGGAGGAAGTCGGCGCCCAGCCTCAGGCCGGACTCCTCCAGGATCGGCAGGACGACGCCGCGGGTGGTGCCGGGGTAGGTAGTGCTCTCCAGGACCACGAGCTGCCCGGGGCGGAGCGTCCGGGCGATCGCGCGGGCCGACTGCTCGACGTAGGTCAGGTCGGGGTCGCGCGACTCGGTCAGCGGGGTGGGGACGCAGATCAGGATGGCGTCCGGCTCGCCGAGGCGGTCGAAATCGGCGGTGGCCTCGAACCCGCGATCGAGCATGGAGCGGACGACGTCGGGGCCGATGTGGCCGATGTAGCCGAGGCCCCGGCGGAGCAGGTCGACCTTGGCGGCGTCGACATCGAAGCCCAGGACGCGCACGCCCTCCTCGACGAACGCCCGCGCCAGCGGCAGGCCGACGTACCCGAGGCCGATCACCCCGACCGTGACGTCGCCCGCCCGGAACCTCGCCGCCAGCCCCGATCCCCCGCCCATCCGACGCCCCCCTGGACCGCCCGTCGCCTCAACGCGCCAGGCCGTCGATCATACCCGTCGGGCCGCCGCCGTGGCCACAACTGGAGCCTTCGGAAATGACGCGGCCGCCGCGACAGATGGGGCCTGTTCCGTCCCGGCTCAATCGTCCTCCGGCACGCGGATCGGGTGCTCGCGGGCGCCGGGGGCCTCGCGGATCGGCCAGGAGGCGCGCAGGTCGTCCCGGTACGGGCCGATCCGGTCGACGGGGATCGGCCGGAAGGAGAGGAGGGGGGACCCCTGGCGGAAGCGGAAGTCGCCCCGCGCGGGATCGACGAAGCCGGGGTCGGCGACCAAGGTGTGGCGATCCGCCCCCGCGGCCCGCCACGAGTCCCATTCGCTCAGCTTCTCGACCTCTCGCAGCGACACGTTGCGGACGAGCAACGCCCCCTCGCGGTCGGGGAAGTCGACCCGGGCTCGGAAGTCCTTCATCGCGGGGTGATGCCCGCGCTCGCCCGGCGCGGGGATGGCGAACGTGGCCTCGAAGTCGGTCCACTCGGTCCCGACCTTCGCCTCGTTGGGATAGTTGGCCCAGAAGTAGGCGCCGGCCTCATAACCCTGGAGCATCACCTGGGCCGCCGCGCCGAGGTTCGTCGCCCGGAGCCTGGCCCGCAGGCGGTAGGCCGAGCCGGGCTTCGCGGGAAACGGGCGGCTGACGACGATCGGGTAGTTGTCGCGCGGCTTCGCGTCGTCGAACGCGGCCTCGATCCGGAGCGCCCGTCGGCCGTCCTCCTCCACGAGCCCGGCCTTCGACGTCGGCGTGCGGATCTGCCATTCCCAGTCGGCCGGCAGGTCGCCCAGCTCACCCCTGGCGAAGTCGCCGTTGGGGACCAGCTCCTTGGAGAGGTCCGCGCCGAACTCGTGGACGCCCGTCTTGATCGGGCGCCCGCCGGCCCAGACGAGGTTGTGATTGATGACGTTGCGGTCGAAGGGCACGTTGGACGTCCGGACGTAATCCGCGTCGTTGGTCCAGGCGATGATATTGTGCTCGAAGACGTTGCCGGTCATCACCCGGCCGTCGGGGAGCGGGATGTCCCTCGGGTGGACCGACATCCCGCGCATGTCCTTCCACGCGGGGCTGGCGACCACCTTCTCGTAGCCCTCGACCATCGTGGGGAAGTGGTCCTTCCACATGCGGCTGTCGGCGGTCCAGCCGCTGTATTCAAACTGATAACGCCCATTGTCGGCGAAGATGTTGTTCTCGATGACGTTGTCGCGGGCGCTATGGAGATGCAACCCGGCGCGCGAGCATCGATAGACGATGTTCCCGACCACGTCCACGCCGCCGGTGTTGTCGTCCAGGTAGACGCCCCAGGCGAAGTGGGGGGAGGTCCAGCGGCCATTCTCGTCCTTGCCGAAGCCGAGCATGTCGTGCATGAGGTTGAACCGGATGATCGTCCCGCGCGATCCGGTCCAGTCGCGGCCCCCGGTGTAGACGGCGCCGGTGTCCTCGGTCTCCAGGTTCATGTGCCGGATGTGGTTGTATTCCAGGACGTGCTTGTTGCCGTGGAACATGATCCCCATGCGGGGGCCGTCGTGGATCAGGTTGTGCGACGCCACGTTGCCCACCCCGTTGAGCGACACGCCGACGCCGTGCTTGTACAGCACGCCCATGTGATGAATGTAGTTATTCTCCGCGCGGTTGCGGGCCGGGGTCAGCGAGACGACGTCGCCGCCGCCCAGGACGACGCCGTGCGAGCCGACGTCCGAGATGTCGCAGCCGACCACCCGATTGTTCGAGCCCCCCGAGACGGAGACCGCCGCGCGGTGGTAGTCGCCCACGCCTCGGATCGCGCAAGCGGCGATTGCGCAGGACTCCGCGCGGTCCAGCAGGAACGCCTCGCCGGTCGCGGCCTCCATCGTGAAGCCCCGGAACGTGACATGCGCCGCCCCCTCGATCCGCACCAGGGTCGAGACGACCGGGACCGTCACCGCGCGCCCTTCCAGCGGCCCCGGCGGGATGAGACGCAGCACGCCCGTCTCGCGGTCGACGTGCCATTCGCCGGGGGCGTCCAGGTCCTCGCGGCCGCCCCGGAAGTAGTAGCGATCGCCGGGGCGGATCGGGTACGAGGCGTCGCCCGTCAGGGTGACGAGCCGCGCGTCGCGGTCGATGTCGCGGATCGGGACGATGTTGTTCCACCAGTTGTAGCGGGGGAAGACGAAGACCTCGACCTCGCCGGGGTTTTTCCACGCGCGGGCGTCCTTCGCCCTGTAGTGGAGGAGGTCGCGGCGCTCGCCGGGGACGTCCTGGTACATGGGGACGGGCTCGCCGTCGGCGAACGCCCATCCGCCGCCGTAGGGGTTGTCGGGGACGGCGTTCGGGTGGCGGGCCAGGGGGAGGCGGACGCCGTCGAGAAACAGGTCGCGGAAGGCGAAGTCGGTGAAGCCCTGGGCCTTGAGGTCGGCCTCCATCGCTCCGGCTTCGCCGGGGCGGAAGCCGATCACGTCGCGGCCGCCCCGGATCACGACGGCGTCCTGGGGGGCGGGGCGGTAGACGATGGGGGCCTCGGCCGTCCCGCCGTCCTCGGCCGTCAGCACGAAGGCGCGCGAGAGGGCGTAGGCGCCGCCGCCGACGAGAACCTCGACGCCGTCGCGGGCCTCGGGGGTCCGCTTGAGGTCGCGGACGATGTCGCGGGCGCGCTCCAGGGTGGCGACCGGGGCGTCGGCCCGGCCGGAGCCGGCGTCGTCCCCCGTCGCGGCGACGTGCACCCTGAGCGGCTCCGCGCGGCCAGCCCCGGCCGAGGCCGAGGCCAGGAGCGCGAGGGCCAGGAGAGTCCTCGGAATCACGCCGCCGGATGATCGGTGGAGCATCGCGTCCCTCCCTCGGTGCCAGGGGTCAGACCGGAGGGTAACGCGCGCCGCGGGATGATGACAGCGAGCGACGGATCCGGGAGGATCCGGCGGGCTGGCCTGGAATGGGCCCAAGCGAAATCGTATCATCGGGTTCCGCGCGCGGTCCGGGGCCCCGACCCGTCGCGCCGACGGTCGGAATCGGTCCGCCCGCTCGCCAAGTCGTCCCCTCACCGTATGGTCCAGCCGCCCATGATCTTGTGCGTGACGCTGAATCCGTGCTTGGACAAGACGCTCTCCGTCCCGGCGTGGCGGCCGGGGGACCTGGTGCGGGGCCTGTCGAGTCGGGACGTGGTGGGGGGCAAGGGGAATAACGTCGCCCGGGCCCTGAAGCGGCTGGGGCGCGACCCGAAGCCGGTGACGTTCCTGGGGGGCGCCGTCGGCGAGACCTGCCGCGCGCTCCTGAAGGACGCCGACGGCCTGGAGCCGCTGGCCGTGGCGACGGCCTCGCCGACGCGGGTGATCCTGACGGTCGCCACCGAGGGGACCGACGATCAGACCGCGTTCTTCGACCCCGACCCGGCGGTCACCCACGCCGAGGCCGACGAGCTGATCGCCCTGGTCGAGCGGGCGCTGGCCGAGCCGGGCGTCGAGGCCCTGACGCTCTCCGGCTCCAGCCCGTCGCCGGCCACCCACGGCGTCTACAGCGAGCTGATCTCGCTGGCCGGCGCCCGCCGCGTCCCGGTCTTCCTGGACACCTACGGCCCGGCGCTCGACGCCATCTGGGGCTTCTGGCCCACCGCGATGCAGATGAACCGCCGCGAGGCCGGCATGCGGCTGGGCAAGGCCCCGAGCGACGACGACGTCGTGGGCCTGCTGCGGTCGTGGCGTCGCCGCGGCGTCGCGATCGGCGTCGTCACCGACGGCCCCGACCCGGCGTTCTTCCTCGTCGGGGACACCCTCTATCGCGCCCTGCCGCCGGAGATCGACGTCCGCAACCCCATCGGCTCGGGCGACTCGCTCCTCGCCGGCCTGGTCGACTCCCACCTCAAGGGCCTGGACCCCGAGGCGACCATCCGCCGCGCCATGGCCTGCGCCGTCGCCAACGCCCTCGTCTGGGACGCCGGCGCCGTCGAGCCCGAGGCCGTCGAGCGGATGGAGCCCGAGATCGAGCTGGAAGTCGAGGCCCCCTGACGGTCGGCGGTCAGGGCGAAGGGGGCGCGGGCACGGCCGGCGGCTCGGGCGCCGTGACCTCCCGATGGAGCCGGCGGATCTCGCCGAGCAGCTTGAGCTTCTCGGAGAGGGCCTGCATCTCGTCCATGCTCAACGCCCCGCGCCGAGCCTGCTCCACCTCCTCCTCCAGCGACGGCGCCGGCGGCGCCGAATCGGGCCCCAGCCCCCTCGGCGCCGCGTCCGCCGACGTGATGACGAGGACGCCGTCCTCGACGAAATAGACCAGGTCGATCTGCTTCAGCATGAGCTGGAGCGTCCGCCTCAGCGGCACGCCGGCGAGGTCGATGGAGACCGGGGAGGTCATCGTCTTGTCGGCCTCGTTCAGGCCGATCGGGTCGACGTAGATGGGGATGGTGGGCCGGCCGTCCCGCTCGGTGGCCTGTCGGATGTATTTGAGGACGTCCTCCAGCGGCGTCTCGTCGGGGAAGCTCATCCACAGGGGTGCCTCAAGCTCTTTCAGGATCGCCGCGCTCCTCGCGTCGGGATCGCCGGGGCCGTCCGATCCCGCGGCGGGGCCGGCGGCCCGCGGCGCGTCGGAGCCGGGCGAGTCGTCCCCCCGGGCCGCCCATAGTTCGGCCTCGGCGAGCATGGCGCGGGCTTCGGCGGCCCCCGAGGCCGACGACCCCCGGGCGCGGGTGCCGGCGAGTTCGGAGCGCGCCACGGTCCGAATCCGGTCCAGGTGCTCGACGAACGCGGCCTCGCGCTCGTCCGCGTCCGTCGCGCGGGCCAATCGGGCGTCCAGCCAGAGCCGCGACGCGCGGTAGGCGCGGTCGAGCGAGTCACCGCCCCGCGCCCGATCCCCGGAGGCCTCCCGGAACGCATCCCTCGCGGCGGCGAGCAGGCGATCGGCCGACGTCGCCTGGCGTCGTTCGGTCCCCCCCGGGCCCCGGGTCGGCTCCTCGTCCGGCGACGGCTCGGCGACGGACGGCGGGGCGGGCTCGGGCGTTGCCGGGTCGTCCGACACCGTCGCGGCGAGCGGCGGCGGGGCGGGCTCGGGGGGCGTCGGGCCGTCCGAACGCGCGGCGGCGGCCCCGACCCCCATCGCGACGGCGAGGGCGGCGGCGGCCAGGGCGGCGACGGTCGAGTTCGTGGCGATCATGGATGCGCAGGCTCCTTTCGCGAGTCGGACGACCGGATACGACAGCACGGAATTCCAAGCCACCCCCGCCGCGACCCGCCCGGCGGCGAGCGCGACGGCGGCGGCCAGCGCGTCGGGCACGGCGGCCGACGCCAGGCCTTCCAGGGCGATCGCCCCCGCGCCGGCCGTGACGCCGCGGCGGGAGAGCCGCGAGCCCAGCAGAGACCGGGCGCGGGCGAGGCGGCCCTTGACCGAGCCGACCGGCCAGCTCAGCCGGGCCGCCGCCTCCTCGTGTGTCAGCCCCTCCAGGTAGCAGAGGACGACCGGGGCGCGATACCTCCAGGGGAGGCGCTCGACCTCCTGGTCGATCACCTCCCGGAGCGCGAAGTCGCGCGAGTCCGGCTCGCGGGCGGGCTCGACGGCCAGGCCGTCGCGCTCGCGGGCGCGGCGGCGGGCGCGGTCCATGCGGGCCCGCCGCGCCACCTTCGTCGCGACGCCGTGCAGCCACGCCGACAGGACGTCTCCCGGCCCCAGCGTTCCGGCGCGGCGGATCAGGACCAGGAACGTCGCCTGGTAGGCGTCGTCCACGTCCGACGGCTCGGCGAGAATCCGCCGGCAGACCCCCATAACCATCGGCCCGTGCCGCGCCGCCAGGGCCGCGAAGGCCTCGCGGTCGCCCGACCGGGCGTACCGCTCCAGCAGCCGGGCGTCGTCCGTCCCGGTGCAGGTCCCGCGTTCGAGGAGTCTGCCCAACGGCGATTCGACGCGGCTGCTGCTCATGGACGGCTGGCCTCCACTCTCGGCGTTCGTCTCCATCATGCCGGGAGCGGCGGGCGCGGATACGAGTTTTCCCGGAATCCGCGCCCGACGCATTTTCGATTGCCGACCGCGGACCGTTCTGGTAGGAGAGGAATGCGCGGAAAAATCCAAGGAGGGACCGCCATGGACGCGAGCACCCCGACGATCGGTTTCGCGGGCGACCTGAGCGACCCCTGGGTCGCGGCGATCGCCCGGGCCCTCTCCCCGTTCGACGTCGTCCCCCTGCCGGAGCCCGGGGGCGGCCTGCCGTGGCGCGCGTTCGAGCCCGGCGCGGGGATCGAGATCCTCGTGCTGCACCGCTCGCGGCTCTCCCCGGCCGACGTGACCCGGCTGGAGGAGCTTCGGCGCGATCGGGGCCCCGCCGCCTGGCCGCGCGTCATCCTCTGCGTCAGCCCTTACGTGCGCTACGCCGAGGTCGAGCGTTGCGCGGCGCTGGTGGAGATGGTCGCGCCCGAGGCCACCGCCGCGGAGACCCTGCCGCACCAGATCGCGCGGATGCTGGAGCACGCCCCCGGCCACGCCGACCGCTCGCGACGGGGCGCGACCCCGGTGGAGGTCGTCAGCACCGACCACGAGCTGCGCCGGGTGCTGTGCGAGGCCGCCTCCCACGCGGGCTATCGCGCCAGCGACTCCCACGCCCTGGCCGTCGGCCCCGACGCCCCCGCCGGTCGCACCCTCACCGTCTGGGACGTCCCCGTGCTCGAACCCCGATGGGAGGAGCGGCTGGAGCGGCGCAGCAAGACCGGCCCGGTGCTGGCCCTGCTGGGCTTCGCCGATCGCGCGACCGTCATCCAGGCGCGCGACGCCGGCGCGTCGGCCTGCCTGGACCTCCCCTGCGCCCTGGACGACCTGATCGACGCCCTCGACCGCATGGCCAGGACCGTCGCCCGCCCCCGCGCCGAGCCCGCCCATCCCGCCCCCGCCGGGCCCATCGTCCGCGCCCCCCGGCCGAGGCTGCGCGTCGCGACGGCTCCGGCCGCCGCCCCATGGCAGGCCGGTTGATATGCGGGGGCTCTGGTGGCGGCTGTTTGGCCGCGCGAAGCCCGACATGAAGCCGGCCAAGGTCCGCTTCTTGCTAGAGCGAGATGATATCGGCTATCCACCCTTCGAGAACGAGGACGTCTGGGCTCGCGAGCGGCCCGATGGCCGCTTCGTGATCGACAACAGCCCGTTATTCGCCACGGGGGCGGCGTGCGGCGACGTCGTCGAGGCCCGGCGTGAAGGGGCCGATCTGATTTTCACGAGAGTTCACGAGCGTTCGGGTAACGCCCTCGTTCGCCTGTTTTTCTCGGACGACAGGGCCGCCGTCGAAGTCTCCCGGACTCTCCTGGAGCTGGGTTGCGAGCTTGAGACCGGCCGGATCGGCGAAGTCCCCGTCGCGGCCGCAAACGTGCCGAAGCGGGTCGATTACGCAACCGTTCGCGCGATCCTTGACGAGGCGGTTGGAGCCGAACGACTTCACTACGAAGAGGCTGTCTTGCCGGGACGATAGGCGCGGACGGTCCGTGCGCCTAGAATTCCGCGTCCACCACCCGAGCCCCACGACGAGCCGCCGATGCCCAGGGTTTCGCCCCGACCGCCAGCCGCAGCCGCCGCCCCCGGAGCCGCCGCCCCGACGGCCGGCGATGAACTGAAGGACCTGACGCGGCTGATCCAGAAGGCCCGGGGCTTCCCCGAGGTGTTCGCCGCCCTGCGCAACGGCCGGGCCGCGACCATCGACGGCGCGTGGGGGTCGGCGGCGGGCCTCGTCTCCGGCGCGCTGGCGCTTCACGCGCCGACTTGCCTGGTGGTCGTGCTGGCGCACGTCGGCGACGTGGACGACTTCCGCGACGACATCGCCGTCTTCTCCGGCCTCAAGCCCGAGGTGCTGCCGGCGTGGGACAAGCTCCCGCGCGAGCAGGACGCGCGCGACGAGATCTTCGGCGCCCGGATGCGCGTCGTCGGCCGGCTCGCCGGCGGGCTGCCGCCGAAGGTCGTCGTCACGTCCATCCAGGCCCTCTTGCAGCCGGTGCCGAAGCCCGAGGTCCTGCGCCGGATGTCGCGCCAGATCCGCGTCGGCGACGTGACGGCGGTGGACGAGCTGGCGTCGTGGCTGATGGATCGCGGCATGCAGCGGGTGGAGGTCGTGGAAGTCCCCGGCGAGTTCAGCCTCCGCGGCGGCATCCTCGACGTCTTCCCGACCGACTCCGCCGACCCCGTCCGCATCGAGTTCTTCGGCGACGACGTCGAGTCGATCCGCCCCTTCGACGCCGAGACCCAGCGCTCGCTGGACCGCTGGGACGACGTGACGATCGCCGTCCCCCCCGCCTTCGACCCCGACCACCTGGACGACTTCGGCCCGGCCACCGACGCCTTCCCCGAGGGGACCTGGGCCGTCCTCGTCGAGCAGCAGGATCTCCGCGAGGAAGGCAAGCACTACCTCTCCCGCGTCGAGGACCCCCGCGGGCTCTACTCCGTCGAGAGCACGTTCCAGCGGCTGGTGCGACGGCCGACCATCGCCCTCTCGGCGCTGGCGGCCGATTCGCTGGAGGCGACGTGCCATCTGCGGATCGAGAGCGTCGAGCGGTTCTCGGGCGAGCTGTCGAAGGTGAAGGCCGAGCTTGAGTCGGCCGCCGGGGGGGACCGGGTCGTCATCGCCTGCCACAACGCGGGCGAGGCCGAGCGGCTCCGCGAGGTCTTCGCCGACTCCGACATCGCCCGCGACGGCCGCCTCGTCACCAGCGTCGGCCGCATCCGCGCCGGGTTCCACCTGACCGAGGGGGAGGTCGACACCCTCGTCATCGCCGACCACGAGCTGTTCGCCCGGGCCGACGTCCGCCGCTCCACCTCGCGGCGTCGCTACGAGACCCGCGCGATCGACAGCTTCCTGGATCTGAACGAGGGCGACCTGGTCGTCCACATCAACCACGGCATCGCCCGGTATCTCGGCCTGCAGTTCGTCGACAAGGCGGGCGACCACGCCGAGGAGACGCTGCTGCTGGAGTTCGCCGAGGGGACCCGGCTTTTCGTCCCCATCGCCAAGATCGACCTGGTTCAGAAGTACGTCGGCGGGGGGAAGATCGCGCCGCCGCTGTCCAAGATCGGCTCCTCCGCGTGGGACAAGCGGAAGAAGCGCGTCGAGGACGCCGTCGTCGACCTGGCGCAGGAACTCCTGGACATCCAGGCCGATCGCGCCAGCCAGCCCGGCTTCGCCTACCCCGCCGAGGACTCACGCTGGATGGCCGAGTTCGAGGCCGCCTTCCCGTTCGACGAGACCCCCGACCAGCTCGCCGCGATCGACGCGATCAAGGACGACATGTCCCAGACGCGGCCGATGGACCGGCTGATCTGCGGCGACGTCGGCTACGGCAAGACCGAGGTCGCCATCCGCGCGGCGTTCAAGGCGGTCGACGCCGGCAAGCAGGTGGGGGTGCTCGTGCCGACGACGATCCTCTCGGAGCAGCACCACCGCAGCTTCTCCGCGCGGATGGGGGAGTTCCCGTTCGTCATCGAGGTCGTCAACCGCTTCCGGCCCAAGTCCGAGATCCGCGAGACCCTCAAGCGCGCCGCCGAGGGGAAGGTCGACGTCCTCATCGGCACGCATCGAATCTTGCAGAAGGACGTGGCGTTCAAGGATCTGGGCCTGATCGTCGTGGACGAGGAGCAGCGGTTCGGCGTCGAGGACAAGGAGTGGCTCAAGACCCTGCGCTCCACCGTGGACGTGCTGACCCTATCCGCCACGCCCATCCCGCGCACGCTGCACATGAGCCTGCTGGGCATCCGCGACATCTCCAACCTGGAGACGCCCCCCTCGGACCGGAAGGCGATCGAGACGCGCATCCTCCGGTTCGACCCCGACACGATCCGGCGCGCCATCAACCGCGAGCTGAACCGCGACGGCCAGGTCTACTTCGTCCACAACCGGATCCACGACATCGAGCAGGTCGTCGCGAAGCTGCGATCCATCGTCCCGGACGCGCGCATCGACTACGCGCACGGCCAGATGACCGGCGAGCGGCTCGAGAAGACCATGCTCCGGTTCATCAAGCGCGAATTCGACGTGCTGGTCGCCACGACGATCATCGAGAGCGGCCTGGACATCCCCAACGCCAACACCATCTTCATCAACGAGGCCGACAAGTACGGCCTGGCCGACCTGCACCAGCTCCGGGGAAGGGTCGGCCGGTTCAAGCACCGCGCGTACGCGTATCTCATGCTGGAATCCGACCGATCGGTCACGCCCAACGCCGTGAAGCGGCTGAAGGCGATCGAGGAATTCACCTCGCTGGGCGCCGGCTTCAAGATCGCCCTGCGCGACCTGGAGATCCGGGGCGCGGGGAACATCCTGGGCGCCGAGCAGTCCGGCCACATCGAGAGCGTGGGCTACGAGCTGTATTGCTCGCTGCTGGAATCGGCCGTGCGCAAGGCCACCCGCCAGCCCGACAAGCCGCTGTTCGACTGCTCCGTCGAGCTGAAATGGCGCGCGTACCTGCCGCGCGACTACGTCCCGGCGCCCCGGCTGAAGCTGGAGCTGTACCGCCGCCTGGCCCGGCTGCGGACGCTCGACCACCTGGCCGATTTCCGCAAGGAGCTGAACGACCGCTTCGGCGCGCCGCCGAGGCCCGCCGAGAACCTGCTCGCCGAGGCCGAGATCCGCATCCTCGCCGGCCACTGGAAGCTGGACCGGATCCACGTGGAGGCGGAATACGCGGTCCTGACCTACCGCGACGCCAGGAAGATCGAGACCCTAGCCCGTCGCCACAAGGGCCGCGTCCGCGTCGTCGACGCGAAGAAAGCCTACATCCCCCTCGGCGACGACCCGATCACCACCCCGGAGATCGTCGCCGTGCTGCGGGAGCTGCTGGCGGCGAAGCGCTGAGGGGGGGTGGGGCGGTGCGTCCCCCTTGGGCCGGGCCCCGCCGGCCTTCGGGCGGTTACCCCGCCGGGCGCGCGGCCCGCTGGGCCTTGATCTCCTCGGCGGCCGATTCGAGGCCCTTCCGCAGCGCGTCGAGCTGGGCGGGCTCCAGCACGCCCTGCGATTCGAACAGCTTGATGAAGGCGTCGATCTCGTTCGGCTCGAGGGGATAGCCGATGTTGCCGAAGTCGGCGTCGGCCGTGCCCAGGGCCTTGCCGTCGGCGTCGAGGACGACGTACCAGGGGATGCCGCCATCGACCTTGCGATAGCGCCCGATCACGTCCCGGCCGTGGGCCATGCGATCGATGTCGACCTTCCGCACGATGAAGTCGTCGGCCAGGGCCTTCGCGACCTCCGGGCGGGCGAGGTAGCGCTCCAGGCGATGACACCAGCCGCACCAGGGGGCGCCGAAGGTGAGGAGCACGCGCTTGTGCTCCGACGAGGCCCCCGCAAGGGCGTCGGCCACGACGGCCTCGGCGTCCCTGGGCGGCACTCTCCACCTCTCCAGGAACGCCTTCACCTTGGCCGGGTCGTGATGGTTTCCCTCCTCCAGCACGTCGGTCCGCTGGCCGACCAGGAGCATGCCGTCGGCGTCCAGGACGGCGAGGAACGGATAGCCGACGTTCCCCTGGCCCTCGGACGCCATCTTGAGGTAGCCGTCGGCGTTCGGGGCCTCGGTGTCGATCATCACGAGTTCATATTCGTTATAGAGCAACCCCCGGATGTCGTCGTCTTCCTGGAAGAGCGCGTGCAGCTTGTGGCACCACCCGCACCAGTCGCCGCCGAACATCAGGAGGACGCGCTTGTCGCCCTCCTTCGCGCGGGCCTGGGCCGCCGCGACTTGCGCGCGGGCGTCCGCCTTGGCGTCGTAGATCGACTCCCGCGCGGGCTTCTTCCCCTCCTGGGCGGCGACGATGGTGGTCGTCATCGACATCAACAACGCCGCGGCCACGGTCGGAATCGCGAGACGCATGGTGCTCCCTCCGCTCCCGGCGGCGCGACTCCCTGGTTCCCGCCCAGGGGAGGCCGCCACGTCCTACAAACGTAACAGCGGCCGCCTCGGGATCGAAGGGAAATCCGTGGATCGTTGTGAGGATCCGGGCGGCGCGGGCACTATGAGGCTGGAGACGAGGCGGCGACGGGTGGAGGACGACGGAGGATGACGACCCCGGCGAGGCGGACGGCGGCCGGGCCGCTGAAGGCCCTGATGACACTGGGAGCGTTCGGCGAGGCGCCCGACGCCCGGCTGCTCGACGTCTACCGATCCGGCCGGCTCGGCGCGGACGAGGCGTTCCGCGTGATGGTGGAGCGCCACGGGCCGATGGTCCTGGCGGTCTGCCGCGGCGTCGCGGCCGACCGGGCCGAGGCTGACGACGCGTTCCAGGCGACCTTCCTGATCCTGGCCCGTCGAGCCGGGGCGATCCGCCGGGCCGACTCGCTGGGGCCGTGGCTGCACGGCGTCGCGCTGCGGGTGGCCCGCAGGGCGCGGAGTCGCGCCCGGGCGCGGTCGGCGCGGCTGCGGCTCGTCCCGCCCGAGGCCCTGGCGCGCGCCGTCGCGCCTCCTGACCGCTCGGACCTGATCCATGCCGAGATCGACCGGCTCCCCGACCGCGAACGCCGGCCGCTGATCCTGTGCGCCCTGGAAGGGTTCAGCTACGAGCAGGCCGCGCGGACGCTGGGAATCTCCGAACCGACGCTCCGCGGCCGACTCCACCGGGCGAGGAAGCGCCTGGAATCGCGGCTGAGGGCCGAGGGGGTCGAGGCCCCGCGCCCGCTGGCCCCGCCGGTCCCGCCGGCCGCCCTGTTGGAAATCGCGATCGGGCGCGCGACCGCCGCGTCGCCCGTCCCCCCCTCGATCTCGTCACTCGCGAAAGGAGCGTTGGTCGTTATGTCGATGTCGTCGTGGAAGCCCGCCGTGCTGTCGTCGCTGGCGACCCTGGGCATCGTCGGGGCCGTCGCTCTGGCCCAGCAGCCGGGCCCCGGCGCGGAGCGGGGTGGGGGAGGGCCGCCGCCGGCCCAGGTCGAGGCGCCGAAGGCCGAGCCCCCCGCCCGACCTAACCCGCCGACGGAGGAGGAGTTGGAGGTCGGGAACGCGCGCATCCGCGCCGTGCTGGCGGCCCCCTGTCCGTTCGAATTCGCGGACGATCCCGACGACAACATCGGGCTGGAGGACTTGCTGAGGCGCATCCGGGAGGCCACAGCCACGGCCGACGAGCCGGGCATCCCTGTCCATATCAACCCCGATGGCCTGTCGATCGCGGACGGGCACATGGCCTCATCCGCCCGGTTCCGGCCGAAGGATCGGCCGCTGGGCGAGGCCCTGGGGGATTACCTCGCGCCGCTCGGCCTGGGCTACGCGGTGGACCGGGGCTTCCTGATGATCGACTCGCACGCGAGCGCGGCCGACCGCCGGATCGACGCGGTGGAGCGGAAGCTCGACGCCCTCATCAAGAAGTTGGAGTCGGCCCCGATCTTCTTCGAGGAGGCCAGGCCTGAAATCCGATTGCGCGAGCGTTGAGACCGGAAAGGGCGGCGGGGGTGACGCGCCGCCCCAGTCCGCGTCACCTGAGGTCGAAGTCGGCGTGGAGGACGTTGCCGGCGGAGAGGTCGATCTCGACCTCGGTGTTCCGGTTGAAGCGGGCGGGGATCTCCTCCTGGACCTCGGTCAGCGCGCCCTTGGAGTCCAGCATGCGCTGGAGGTCCTCGGCGCCGATGCTGCTGAACTCGACCTGGTATCGGGCGGGAGTGATGCCGAACTCCGCCGGGACCTCGTAGCGGCCGTCCTTGACGTAGCTGCCGTAGGCCTTGGGCAGGTCGGGATCCATCGAGATGAACCGGACGAGCCCCTTGGTCATCGGCTTGCCGTCGATCGACACCGTGCCGGATAGCGGCATGGTGGGGTCGATCCAGCTGGTGGTGGCGTAGTCGTGCACCAGATAAACCAGCCCCAGCAGCGTGGTCAGGAAGAGTCCTCTCCTGAATCGCGAGGCGTTCATGATGGTTCCTTCAATTCCGTCGAGCGTTTCCGGGCCAGGTCCCCGGCGCGGTCGGGCGACCGTGGGGGGGACGAACGGGCGGGGAGGTAGAGCGGGGGAGGACGTCCGGGCCGGTCGGCGTGGGAGGATGCCGGGCGCGGCGGGACGGTCGGTCGTGTCGGCAGGATTCGTCGCCGTCACGCGAACACAACCATTATATCGGCTGTCGGGGCCCGAGGCCAGCGGTAAATCCACCGCCATCCGCCCCGGCGGTCAATCCGGCACGCTGGTGAGGCGGTAGCTCTCGGACGGGACGCCGTGGCGGGGGCCCAGGACCTCGCGCGAGCGCCTCAGGAGCCAGTGGCCGCAGGGGACGAGCAGCGGCCGGACGAGCAGGGCGTCGACCGTGATGCCGACCACCAAGGCGAAGCCCAGTTGCCGGAGCGAGCCCAGCGGGCTGAACAGGAACGAGGCGAAGCTGCACGCGGTGATGGCCGCGGCCGAGGTGATCAGGCCGCCGGTCAGGCCGACGGCCCGGATGATCCCGCCGCGGAAGCCGTGCCCGGCGATCTCCTCCTGGAGCCGCGTCATCAGGAAGACGTTGTAGTCCACCCCCACCGCCACCAGGAGCACGAACAGGAAGTACGGGACCTTCCAGTCCAGCCCCTCCGCCCCCAGCGCCGTGACGAAGACCAGGTGCGTCGCCCCCAGCGCGAAGACGTAGGTCAGGACCATCGTCGCGACCAGGTTGAAGCAGGCCAGGGGGTCGCGCAGGGCGATCATCAGCACCAGGAAGACGCCGATGGGGACGATGAACCAGCTCTGGACCTGGTCGTCGCGGGTGAGCCGGCGGATGTCCGCCGACTCGGCGTTGGCGCCGGCGACCTTGGCGACGACCGTCATCCCCTGGTACTCGCCCAGGTAGTCGTCCAGCCTGCGCCTGATGGTGTCCACCTGGTTCATGGCCGCGTCGGAGAAGACGCGATCGACCAGGGTCACGTCGATCCGCGCCTGGCGGCCGTCCTCGGTGATGTAGGCGTCGAAGCTCTTGAGCAGCTCCGGGTTCTCGCGGACGGTCTCGGGCGTGACGAGCAGGCGGTCGAGCGCCCGAGCGCCCAGCGGGTCGGAGAGGATGGCGCTGACCTCGCGATGGGCCCGCGCGGCGCCCTCGGCGATCTGCCCCGCGCCCTCGGCGGCGCGGGTCAGCTCGCGCAGGAGGGTCCGCGTCGGCTTCTCGGGGGGGGCGGGCGGGGCCTCCGGGGCGGGCTCGGCGGGGGCGGGCCCCGGCGCTTCGGCCGGCTCGGGCCTCGGCGACCGGAGGCCTCGGGCGAGGCCGACGGCGGCGTCGAACAGCCCCGCGCCCTTCTCCCCCACGCGACGCCGCGCGCGCTCCTGGGCCCCCTGGATGAGCGTCTGGTTGAACGCCGAGGCCAGCGCGGGGGCGTCCCACGTCGTCGGCATCCCCTGGGTCCAGAGGACGGCGGCCGAGGCCGTGCGGAGCCCTCGCGCGAACGGGTCGGCCTCGGCCGGCTTCGCCTCCGGGCCTGGCTCGGGTTCCGGCTTCGCCTCCGCTCCCGGCGCCGGCTCGGGGTCCGTCCCCGGGGCGGCGGGGTCGGTGGGCTTCGGGGCGGGGCCCCCGGTGAGGTTCAGGCCCAGCTTCTCCTCCAGCCAGAGCGCCGCGCGGAGCTTGGCCGCGCCGGCGATGAGCCCTTTCTCCAGCCCTTCGCCCCCCTCGGCGATCTGCTTGAAGCCGTCGTTGACCTCCCCCAGGCGCGACGCCAGCCGCGCGCGGTTCAGGGGGGCGGGGCTCCCAAGCGGCTGGGTGGCGGAGCGCACCTCGCGGTTGCTGCGCTGGTGAGCCAGCAGCCGGCTGACGTCGTCGATCAGGGCCAGGCCCCGCGAGCTTCGCAGGTCGACGTCCGAGGTCGTCAGCACCACGGTCAGCGGGGCGGTCGTTCCGGGGTCGAACTTCGACAGCAGCAGGCGGAGGTTCTCGGCCGATTCCGCCCGCGGCGGCATCTCGCTGATCATGTCCATCACGAACCGGGTCTGGGACCCGAGCGCCGCCAGCGGGATCATCGCGATCAGCGTCAGCGCCCAGCTCCGCAGCGGCCGGGCCATCACCTTGCGGCCCAGGTTCTCCCAGAAGCCCCCGGAACGCCCGCCGAACGCCTCGAAGCACGACGGCCGCGCCTTGGCCAGCAGGACCAGCAGGGCGGGGGCGAGGGTCAGCGTGGCGATCAGCGAGATCGCCAGCCCCAGCGCCACGCTCGGCCCGGTCGTGGAGAACAGCCGGAAGCTGGTGGTCCCCATCAGCAGCAGGCCGACCACGATCGTCCCGGCGCTGGTGACCAGGGGGACGAACGACCGCGCGAGGGTCATGCGCATCACGCCGGCCGGGTTCCGCGGATTGAAGTGCTCCGCGAACCGCCACGACAGGAACAGGCAGAAGTCGGTCCCCGTGCCGAACAGCAGCGCGACCAGAAACAACTCCACCAGGGGGGAGATCTCCCAGCCCACCCCGTACAGCCAGGCCAGCACGCCCCGCGAGATCACCAGGCTGATGCCGATGGTGGTCAGCGGGACCAGGGCCAGCCAGAACGAGCGGTAGACCCAGAGCAGGACGATCAGCAGGAGGATGACCGTGACCACCGCGGCGCGGTCGAGAGACACCTGCACCAGGCGCATGTAGTCGCGGCCGATGACCGAGTCGCCCGTCCAGAGCACCTGGAGCCCCGCGACGCCCGGCGCGGACGCCGCGACCTCCTCGGCCCGCTCGCGGAGCCAGTCGACGGCCTCGTGCGCGGTGGGGGCGACGTTGGGGGAATCCAGCGGCGCCACGACCAGTTGCGTCGTTCCGTCCTCGCTGACCAGGCGGGCGGCGATCTCGGGCTGCGAGCCCGGCCCCAGGACGCGGAGGATGGTCGCCGGCCGGTCGCGGTCGCCGAACCGCCTCGCCAGCGCCGCGGCGAACTCGCCGTCGGCCGGGGTCAGGCCGCCGGGGCGGTGCAGGGCGGCGACGGCCGTCGATTCATACGCCTGGTCGGGCCAGCAGAGGCGGACAAGCTCCGCGGCGCGGCGGCTCTCGGCCTCGGCCCCCAGCAGCTTCGACTGCCCCTCGGCCGCCAGCCGCGTCAGATTCGGTGCCCCGAGCCCCACGCCGACCGCCAGCGCCAGCCACGCCGCCACGACCCATGCCGGGCGTCGGCTGGAGACGGTCCTGATCGATTCCAACAGGGGCATCGCACCCGGACTCCTGGGGACCGCTTCGTTCCGCCCTCGGCCGACGCGATTCATCCGTTGAAAAATGCGCGCCGAACGCTCCCGGCCTTCCCTGCCGGCGTCGCGTCGTTCATGAGGATCCCGGCGTCGGGATCGGCACGGACGCCCTCGATTCGTTCTGTTCTACCCATACTGTAAGGTCGGGGCCAGCCCCGCGACAACGGTAATCCCCGACGCCGACCGCCGCCGCGCCGCGTCATGGCGCGTCGGGCTCCGGCCCGGCCGCCCCTCCCGGATCATTCCGTTGCCGGCGGGCGATGCGAGTTGCAGAAGTCGATCCGGTCCCCCAGGCTGGGGTGCGACGCCCGGAAGACCCGATACACCCAGCCGGGGCGGGGGTTGCTCAGGTTCGCCTCCTGGAGCTTCACGAACGCCGACGCCCCCGAGCGGTTCATCCGCGTCAGCTCGATCGCGAACCGATCCGCCTCGTGCTCCTGATGCCGACTGTAAGCCATCGCCACCGGCATCAGGAAGAGCGCGCCGATCTGGAGCAACATCAGGAAGAGCGGGACCGACGCCGCGTCCTTCAGCTCGTCGAACTCGAACCGACCCCGGAACCGCGCGATCAGCCCCCCGGCCGTCCGATGCACGAAGTAGAGCCCGGCCAGCGTCACGACGAACGACAGGAGGATCGACCGGACGACGTGCCCCAGGACGTAGTGGCCCATCTCGTGGGCCATGA
Source organism: Paludisphaera sp. (assembly GCF_037189885.1). Lineage (NCBI taxonomy): Bacteria > Pseudomonadati > Planctomycetota > Planctomycetia > Isosphaerales > Isosphaeraceae > Paludisphaera > Paludisphaera sp. Next base: position 12,005 of record NZ_JBBCIR010000072.1, on the reverse strand, counting down.
CGAACAGCACCTCGCGCTCGTCCAGCCGTTCCAGCAGCGTGTCCCACAGGACGATCCGCTTGCTCCCGAGGAAGCCGGTGACGTAGGCGTTCACGGCCTTGGTGTCGATGCTCTTGTCGACCTCGAAGACCCGGCTCCCCTCGATCCCCGCGCGATCGGCCAGCTCCAGGATCGAGCGCTCCAGCGCCTCGTCCTTCATCGGGCCGAAGTCGTTGAAGAGCGGGTCGACCCAGATGGGCTTGAGGAACGCCCCGGCCAGCAGGAACGGGATCGACCCCAGCGCCATGTACAACCACCATCGCCTCGGCGCGCGGCGGAGCAGGGCGTACAGCCCCCCCGCGATCAGCACGCCGACGACGGCGTCGACGCCCAGCGCCTTGACGTGGTCGCCGGCCCACTTGCCGAGCGTCTGATTCGACAGCCCATAGGCGTGGAGCCGGACGAACCCCTGGTAAAAGTTGATGGGAAGCGAGACCAGCGCCGTGAGCAGCAGGTAGAGCGGGACATAGACGGCGACCGTCGCGGGCCACCCCCACCGGACTCGCGCCGCGAAATCCCGCAGCCTCGCCGAGGCCCCCGAGAACAGGATCACCGTCGGCAGCGCGATCGCCCAAACTCGGTTGAACGCCCAGAGCCACATCCCGGAGCGGTAGAACGCCATCGCCTTTTCGGAAGGCTCCGGCACCGCCACCGGCGTCGACTCGTCGACGACCACGACCGGCGGCTCGCCGCCCCGAGCCGCCCCCGCCGCCAGGACCAACGCGCACGCCACCAGCAGTCTCGCCATGCCACCCCCCCGGTGTTCGTCGCGGCTCCGCTCCGAGGCCGGTTGTAGCACGCGGGGCCGCGACGGAACAGGGGGGGAGCGCCTCTCGGGGTGCCGGGGCGGTCAGGCCGCGCGGAGGCCCCGGACGACGGGCCATGACATCAGCAGGCCGATGGCGAGCATCAGGTACGCGCCGGGCTCCGGCACCGCCCCGGCCTCGGTGATGAAGGCCTGGCCGAAAGCCTGCCCGAGCCCCTGGCCGCCATAGTCGACGACGAAGGTCGCGGCCCCCGTGGCGACGTCGACCGAGTACACCGAAGTCCCCGCGACGGCGTAGAGGACGTTGTTGCTGGCGTTCGCCAGCCCGAAGACCTCCGAGACGCCGAACGGCCCCACGGCGGTCCCCCCGACGGGCGGGCCGAGCGCCACGTTGATCAGCTGGTTCGTCGTGCTCGCCAGGTAGAGCTGGCCGTTGTGGAACGCCAGGTCGCCCGCGGACGCGAAGCCTCCCACGTCGCCGATGCTCGTGGCGGCCCCCGTCGACACGTCCACGGTGTAGAGGTTGTCGCCCGCGTTCCCCATCGCGTAGGCGACGCCCGTGCTCGAGAACACCAGCGCGTTCGAATCGCCCGTGCCGAGCGACCCGATCAACGTGGCGGCCCCGGTCGTCTTGCTGACGCTGTAGAACCCGGTGAAGCTGACGCCGAACAGGTTGCCGTCCGGATCGAAGCCGATGTCCGTCAGCACGACCCCGGCGTTGCCCACCAGCTCGACATCGCCCGTGGCGACGTCGACCTTCCCGATATTGCCGCCGCTGTCGTTGACCCAGAGGATGGGAGCGGCCTGGACGCTCCCGGTCAGGAGCGCGACGACGACCACCATCGAACATCGAATGCGCATGCGACCATGCCTCATGACCGAGGAAACAGGCCCCCAGGGCCGCGCCCTCGGCACGTCGCCGAGGCACCCCAAGGGGAACACCTCGCGATGATCCACAAATGAAACGATAATGTCTACAAAAATCCACGCACAAAAATTATCGTTTCCAACATCGCATTATCCATGAGTGAAACCCGGCAACAGCATGCCACCGATCCATACATGGATTTCGCGTCATCCCCCGGGGGCGCGTCCATGTCCGGGTTCCTGGGGACGAGCCATCCTCCGCCCGCCACGGGCCGCGAGGCCAGCTCGCGCGAGGGGAGACGGGTCGCGGGGCTCCTTCGCCGACGATCGGTGAAGGCCCCGCGACCATATTCCCGACGGCTCGGCCGGCGAGCCGCGTCTTCTCACTCCCCGCCCGCGCCTTCGCCCTTCAGGTACGACAGCAGGTCGGCGAACTCCTGGCGGGAGATGGTCTCCTCCAGGCCCTGGGGCATGAGCGACTGCTTGCTGGCGGAGACCTCGTCGATGTCGCTCCGCAGGACGACGTCCTCCTTGCCGAGCGACTGGCGGAGGGTGATCGACGAGTCGGTCTCGGAGGCGATCAGGCCGGTGAGGACGCGGCCGTCGAGGGTGGCGACGGTGTAGGCGGTGAAGCCCGGCGTGATCTCGTGGTCGGGCGCGAGGATGTGCAGGAGGATCGCCTCCTTGGACTGGTTGCGGATGTCGAACAGGTCGGGTCCGACGGCCACCCCTTCCTGGTCCAGTCGGTGGCACTGGGCGCACTCGCGGAGGAACACGGCGCGGCCCTTCGACGGGTCCGGCGTCATCGCGACGACGTCCTTGTGGGCGTCGTACACCTTCGCGCGGTCGCCGGCGACGGGGCCGAACAGCTCGGCGGCGCGACGTCGGATCGTCTCGTCGGCGTTCTGGGCCAGCTGGCGACGATGCAAGGCGTCGACCGCGCCGACGGGGACGCGGCCGTCGGCCAGCGCGTCGAGCACGCCCGGGATGTGCGCCCCCTGCGACAGCAGGACCGACATGACCTCGTCGCGGATCGTGGGCGTGTACCGGCCGAACCGATCCGAGCCCAGCAGGGCCGCCGCCACCCGGGGATCGCGCTGGATCCCCAACGCCCGGACGGCCGCCGCCTGGAGCGCCGGCGGGCTCTCCGAGCCGACGAATTCCAGGAGCGTATCACCTCCGCGATCGAAACCGGCGAAGCCCAGGAAGCCGATCGCCGCGCGCCTCTCGTCCAGCGAGGCCGAGGCGTCGGCCGCGAGGCCCGCCGTGTCCTTGACGACCGAGTCGACGGCGGCGGCCAACGCGGGGTCGTCCCCGGCCAGCGCCCGGAGCGAGTCGTCCCCGTCGTCCGCCTTCAGCCTGCCGCGGACCGATTCGGCGAGCCCCGTCAGCAGCGCCGCCTGATCGCGCGGGGCGAACGCGCGGCCGTCGCGGGGGGTGACGACGCGGCCCGTCAGCGCCGGCCACTCGTCGCGCGGTGCCGACTGCGACGCCATCCGGCCCAGTTCCACCAGCAGCTCCGGCGAGAACGAACGCCCGCCGTCGGCGAGGCCCCGGAGCGCCTCCAGGAGCGGGATTTCCCGGTCGCGTAGCGAGCTGAATACCGCCGCGCGCGCCCAGCGGTCGGCGCCATCGCGGGCGGCGATACTCGCCAGCGCCGCGACGACCCGGTCGACCGGCGCGTCGGGGGCGTCGCCCAGCGTGATGGCGGCCTGGAAACGCACGCGCGGGTCGTCGTCGTCGGCCCTCGCGAGAACCGCTTCGATCAGCGACGGGTCGGACTTGAGTCGGTCGCCGATCAGCCGAAGCGCGATCTCCCGCGCGCCGGCCGACGGATGCGCCGACGCCCGCCGCAGCATCTCGGCGTCGAGGCCGTCGAGCGCGTCGAGCAGCCCCAGCGCGGCGGCGATGGCGTAGCCGGGGCTGTCGGCGTCGCCGAGGATCGCGGCCAGCGGCCCGGCCGCGGCGGCGTCGCGACGCTCCAGCAGCAGCCGATGCGCCGCGTCGCGCCGCCAGGCGTTGGGGTCCGCGAGCATCCGGCAAAGGTCGGCCGTCGTGCTCTCGCGGAGGTCGACCCGGCGGAGCTTCCGGGCGTCGTCGGGCGACAGGTCGTCGCGGACGGCGCGCCAGATCCGGCCCATCGTCTTGCCGCCTTCGAAGTCGGTGCGCTTGCGGATCTCCTCGGGGAGGTAGTCGGGGTGCTCGATCGTCTTGCGGTACATGTCGCAGATGTAGAGCGCGCCCTCGGGGCCCTGGCCGAGGAAGACGGGGCGGAACCAGTCGTCGGTGCTGGCGAGGAACTCGACCCCCTCCCGCGCGGCCCGGGCGGCGAAGGTCGCCCCGGCCTGTTCGAGCCGGTCGAAGTGGACGAGGTTGCCGGTCGGGTCGCACGAGAACGCGCCGCCGCGGTACTCGTCCGGCAGGCCGTCGCCGCGGAAGACGGTCACGGCGCAGGCGGCGGTGAACGTCCCGGCGTGCGAGTCGGCCGTGGTGACGTTCCGGCTGATCGGGAAGATCCGCGCCGCCGAGCCGTGGCCCCGCAGCGGCTCCGGCGTCATGTCGGCCGGGCAGTTGTGGACCGTCTCGGAGAAGGCGAGCCGGGGGTTGCGCCTGAGGCTCGACGAGGAGATGACGACGTGTTGCACCTGCACGCGGTTGTAGCAGATGAACCGCCGCCCGAAGTCGTCGAACGTCTGCCCGAACTGGGCGCCGCCGTCGGCCGCCTCGAACGCGGTCCGATCGGGGCGGAACCGGAAGTCGGTCCGGCCCAGGGTCACGGCGGGATGGTCGGGGCGGTCGGGCGCCGTCACGGAGCCCCCGGTCAGCCCGCTGGTGAGGTAGATCCAGCCGTCGATGGAGAGGACGGGGTGGCTGACCCGCAACTGGGTGCTCCCCTTGGTCGAGAATCCGGTGAACAGGACCTCGCGCACGTCGGCCTTGCCGTCGCCGTCGGTGTCCTTGAGCCAGAGGACGTCCGGCGAGCAGGTGACGATCACGCCGCCGTCCCAGGGGAGGACGCCGTTGGGGTAGGTGAGCCCCTCGGCGAATTCGACGCGATGGTCCATGCGGCCGTCGCCGTCGCGGTCATCCAGCAGGGCGATCCGGCCGATCGGCGGCTGGCCCTCGCCGGGGCCGGTCGGGTAGCCGCGATCCTCGGCCACGAACATCCGCCCCCGCTCGTCGAACGCGCACGCCACGGGGCTGACGACCAGCGGCTCGGCCGCCACCAGCTCGACCCGGACGCCCGGCGCGACCCGGAAGGACTTCGCCGCGGCCTCCGGCGCGAGCGGGCCGGTCGGCGCCTCGTCCGCTCCCGCCGGCTCCCCTCCGCGAGCCGAAGGATGCGCGCCGAGGGCCGCGCCCAGCGAAACCAGAAGCCCGAGAGCAACCTCAATGCCCCATCGCATCGAAAGCATGGCGTCGTCGTCTCCCTGCAGGTCGTTCGACTCGTTCGACCACGCCGGAAGCCCGATCCCGGGCCGAGGCGCTCTCGCGCCGAAAGGTCGGGGATGATCGGGGACCGGGCGCGGACGCCCCCATCATAAACCCGCCGGATCGACGACGCGATCGGGTCACGCCCCGGGCACCGCGAGCGCGGCTGTCGACCTGAGCGTCGACCGGCGAGCGGGGCGCCCTCGTGGGGACCCGGCCGGTTCGCGTAGGCACCCCTCGGAAGCGCGAAACCTCGCGACCCCGACCCACCGATTTCGAGAGCCGCCCTCGCTCCTCGCTCGCGACATGGTCTCGCCCCCCCCACGCGGGCCGTCTCCAACGCGGCCATCGCCGCGAAGGCGACCCGGGCGGAGTTCGACCACGTCGCCACCCTCCCAGAGGCCTTTCCCCCGCTCGACCGCACGACATCGCCAGGCGGACGCCTTATTCCCGTCGAACAACGACGCATTTCAAATATTATGAACCCAAACCGTTGACACATTCACGCCGAACGGTTCTGCTTACTTTTGGGCACCGGCCCCTAACTTCGCTCGCCCCCCGGATCGTGACACAGCGAGAACTTTCCATGTCAGACCAGCCTAGCTTCCCGACGCCGCCCGACGTCCAGGATGAAGCGACGCCCGGGCGGTTCATCGTCACGTTCGAAGAGGATGCCATCACGGCCGGGATGGCCTCCCTGAAGAAGGCGGCCGGCATCGGCAAGCTCCCGAGCGCCGCCGATTTCGAGGCGTCCGCGATCGAGATCGACCAGCTCGACGAGGCGGGGGGGATGGTCTTCCCGTCCCTCGGGATCGCCGTGGTCACCGCCGAGGAAGCGGATGCCGTCGCGGGGCTCGCTCAAATCTCGGGCGGCGGCGCGATCCTTGCGGTCGAACCCGAGCGCCTCTTCTACGCGATCGACGACAACGGGCTGCCCCTCAACTATCTGCGGGGCTATCGGGACGCGGTCAACCACCTTTACGAGATCGCCGCCGGGGGCGAGGGGGTGCCGCCCGAAGGGGAGGCGCTGGCCTCCTTCCTCGACGACAGCCAGTCGACCTGGGGCCTGAAGGCGACGCGGGTCGACGGCTCCCGATTCACCGGCCGGGGGATCCGGGTGGCGGTCCTCGACACGGGGCTCGACCTGAAGCATCCGGACTTCATAGGCCGCGCGATCACCTCCCGGTCCTTCATCTCCGGCGAGGCCGTCCAGGACAAGAACGGCCATGGCACCCACTGCGTCGGGACCGCTTGCGGCCGGAACGACGTCAACGGTCGGCGGTACGGCTGCGCCTCCGAGGCCGCGATCTTCGTGGGGAAGGTCCTCGGCAACGGCGGCTCGGGGCCGACGGCCGGGATCCTCGCGGGGATGGAATGGGCGGTCAACAACAATTGCCAGGTGATCTCGATGTCCCTGGGCAACAAGGTCTCGACCCCCTCGGCCGCCTACGAGGCCGTCGGCCAGCGGGCCCTCCAGCGCGGCTGCCTGATCGTCGCGGCGGCCGGCAACCACCGGCGGACGGTCCCCAGCCCTCCCGGCGCCGTGGGGCAGCCGGCGAACAGCCCCTCGATCATGGCCGTCGCGGCCGTGGATCAGCGGTTGGGCCTGGCGTCGTTCTCTTGCATCTCGGGCGGGGCGGCCGGCGCGAGCGTCGACATCGCCGGTCCGGGGGTCGCCGTCTACTCGTCGTGGCCGATGGACACGCGGTATGAGACCCTCAACGGGACGAGCATGGCCACCCCCCACGTGGCCGGGATCGCCGCCATGTGGTCCCAGTCGCAGCGGGCGACCGGCCCCCGACTCTGGCAACTGCTGACGTCGCGCGCGTCGCGGCTCTCGCTCCCGGCGGCCGACGTGGGATCGGGCCTGGTCCGCGCCCCGCTCTGACGCCTCCGGGCCCGGCGGTCGGCGTCGGGGAAGTCTGTTCGAAGGCGATGCCTCGTCGGCCCGGCCGGATGTCCGCCGTCCGGCGGGCCACGGCCGGGAGGACCCCAGACATGAGTCGCCCCGATCGCGTCCCCGAGGGCCAGGGCGGCGGGCGCCAGCCGTCCGACCGTCGGAAATCGTCCGCGTCGAAGCCGGTCGCCCGGAAGGGGGTCCCCCGGAAGGCCGCGCCTCGAAAGCCCGCCTCGACGCCCCCCCCTGAACTGCCCGCCCCGCTCGCCCGGGCCTGGCTTTTCGTCCGGGACGGGGCCGACGCGGAGGCCGAGGCCCTGCAAAAGGTCCGGGAAGTCGTGGGATCATGCCCAGTCCTCCGCGCCGATGACGACTCCGAGGGGGCGCTGGTGGTCGATCAGGCTCCCGAGGCCGGCGTGATCGCCCTGCCACGCCTGGGCGTGCTGCTCGTGACCGCCGAGGAGGACCGCGCGCGAGCCCTGGCGATGCTCCCGGAAGGCGACCGGCCCTGGGGATCGGCCCTCCTCGACGAAGCCGGCGCCGAACCGGCGTCGGCCGCCGAGCCGGTCCCCGGGCCGCCCTCGCCCCAGGAGCCCGCCGAGCCGGCTTTCCTGGCGTACCTGAAGGGCTATCGCGACGCCGCCGACCACATGATCCGCCTTTATGGGGCCCACGCCGGCCTCGCCGACGTGGCGTCGACCATCGGGAATCCCCGTCCCTCCGCCTCCTTCCGCGACGACGAGCGCGGGACCTGGGGCCTGCGCGCCACCGGGATCCTGGGCTCGCGCTTCACCGGCCGGGGGGTGAAAGTCGCGGCGCTCGTCGACGGACTGGACGCGGCCCACCCCGACTGGCTGGGCCGCCCCATCGCCGCCCGCTCCTTCGTGGGCGGGACGCCGACGGCCGGCGGCGCCTCGGGCACGCATTATCTCGGGACGGCCCTCGGGCCCGCGCGGCCGGCGGACGGCCCCCGCTACGGGTGCGCCCCGGACGCCTTGCCGTTCGTCGCGCGGGTCCTCTCGCCGGACGGAACCGGGACCAGGCTCGCGATCGTCGCCGGGATCGAGTGGTCGGTCGCCAACGGGTGCCGAGTGATCCTGGCCCCGCTGGGCCTGGGAGGACCTTCCCCCGATCCCCTGCTGGAGGCGGCCTGCGGGCGTGCCCGGCGGCTGGGGGCCCTCGTCATCGCCGGGGCCGGCAACAACGCGCGGCGGTCGGCCGGGCACTTCGGGTTCGTCGTCGTCCCGGCCTCGTGCCCCTCGGCGGTGGGCGTCGGCTCGATCGACCCCCGGCTCCGCCTGGCCGACTTCTCCCCCCGCGGCCAGCCGGGGCAGCCCGGGGCGGTCGCCCTGGTCGCGCCCGGCGTGAGACTGCGTTCCAGCCTCCCGCGCCCGGACCTGTACGGTGAGTTCAGCGGGTCGTCGACCGCGGCCTCCTTCGTCGCCGGCGTCGCCGCCCTCTGGGCCGAGGCCCATCCCGACGCGTCGAGCGACTCGCTGCTGGATCTGCTCCGCTCCTCCGCCCGACGCCTGGACTCGCCGGCGTCCGACGTCGGGGCTGGTCTCGTCCAGGCCCCCTGAGCGGTGGCATGCCTTATGCTCGACCGATTACCATGGCTCGTCTCCAGTGAGAGCGCGAGGTCGATCCAGGAGGGCCGATCATGGCCGATGACAAGGAATCCGTCGTGGTGACGATCGCCGATTCGCACCTGACGAGGATCAAGTCCGTCGCGGATGAGCTCCGGGACGCCGGGCTGGAAGTCCGCCAGGTGCTCTCGACTTCCGGGATCATCAGCGGCAAGGCCGCCCCCACCGCCCGGCACGCCCTGGAGGCCGTTCCCGGCGTCATCGCCGTCGAACCCGATGAAGAGATGCGGGCCATCTAGAGCGGTCGCCGATCCCGCGGCCCGTCGCGCCGCCCGACGTCCCATCCTTCAACGTCGTCATCGACCTCGACGCCTCCCCGCGCGGACCCATCCCCGCCTATTGGGGGTTACTCCGGGGGTTTAGACTGGAGGCGGCCGGGGGACTCGATTCGCGATGAGCGAGTCGTCGCAACCTGGGTTCGAGAGGGCGTGAGCGATGAAGGCGGTCGTGATCAAGGGGAAGGGGGGGCCGGAGGTCCTGCGCGTCGAGGACGTGCCGAGGCCCGAGGCGCGGGGGGAAAGCGTGCTGGTCCGGGTCCACGCCGCGGCGCTGAACCGGGCGGATCTGCTGCAAGCCCGCGGCCTGTACCCCGCGCCCGCTGGGGTCCCGGCCGACATCCCCGGGCTGGAGTTCGCCGGCGTGGTGGAGGCCGTCGGGCCCGATGCCGAGGGGCAGGCGAAGGTGGGCGACCGCGTCTTCGGGATCGTCGGCGGGGGGGCCCAGGCGGAATACCTGACGACCCACCCCCGGACGCTCGCGAGGATCCCCGACGGCCTGGACTTCACCCGGGCCGCCGCCGTCCCGGAGGCTTTCATCACCGCCCACGACGCCCTCGCCACCCAGGGGAAGCTGACTCCCGGCGAGGCCGCGGTGATCCACGCGGCCGGCAGCGGCGTCGGCACGGCCGCCGTCCAGATCGCCCACGCGATGGGATGCCTCACCATCGGCACCTCGCGCACCGCCGGGAAGCTCGACCGCGCCAGGGCACTCGGCCTGGACGTCGCGATCGTCAATCCTTCCGGCGAGTTCGCCGAGGAGGTCAAGGCGCATACCGACGGGGAAGGGGCCCCGGTGATCCTGGACTTGCTGGGGGCGAAGGCGCTCGCCGAGAACCTCAAGGCCGTGGCCAGGCGGGGCCGGATCGTCGTCGTCGGCCTGCTAACCGGGGCCAAGGCCGAGTTCGACCTCAACGCGATGCTGGCCCGCCGAGCGACGATCGTCGGGACCACCCTCCGCGCCCGGCCGCTGGAGGAGAAGATCGCCGCCACCCGGCTGTTCGCCGCCTCGGTCGTCCCCTGGCTCGAGCGGGGGGTGGTCAAGCCCGTGCTGGACTCGACGTTCCCCATCGACGCCGTCGGCAAGGCCCACGAACACCTCGCCTCCAACGCCTCGTTCGGCAAGGTGGTGCTGACGCTCTGACGGGGGGGAGGGGGCGGCCCCGGGTCAGAGCCGCCCGCCGCACTGGCCGCAGAACTTGTCGTCCTCGTCGTTGAGCGCCCGGCAGCTGGGGCAGCGGACGCGCACGACCTCGACGACTCGTTCGTCGGCCGGCCGGACGGCGGGGATCTCGTCCAGCGCGTCGGCGAGCATCCCGCCTCCCATCCGCGACCAGGGCTCCATGTCGCGCCTGGCCTGCTCGGGGTTCAGCGTCAGCCCCGATCCGGCCAGGCCCCGGGCCGCGACGGTCCTCATCGCGCCGCCGGCGACGATCAACGCCATGCCGCCGAGCGCCCGCCCCACGAAGCCCGTCGCCCCATCCCGCATCGAGAAAGGGTCGTCGAACCCCGAGGCGATCACGAAGAAGTTGGAGACGAACAGCAAGACTCCCACGACGCCGACGGCCATGCCGGCGTGGTAGAGGGCCTTGCGCTCCGGGGGGACGTCGCGGGCGGTGACGGGGACGTTGGGCTTGCGGTGCTTCACGCGGGCCTCCGGGGCATGGGGTCGGTCGACCGTGGTCCTTCGCCCGAGGGGCCGCGATATTGGCCGAGGCCAGCGTTCAGCTCTTGGCGCGGGAGCGGGTCTTCTTGGGCTTCTCGGGGGCGACGCCCGACTCCCCCTCGGCGAAGTAGAGGAGGCGGCCGCAGGACTTGCAGAAGGTCAGGCCGTCGCGATTGATCAGCTCGTTGAGCATCTGGGGCGTGACGGAGGTGTAGCAGCCGAGGCAGACGCCCCCCTCGACGGCGGCCAGGGCGTCGGCGCCGAGCTGGCGGACGGTCCGCTTGTACTGCTCGCGGACGTCGGCCGGGATGTGCCCCTCGGCCGCGACGATCGCCGCCTCCAGCTCCGCGAGCTGGGCCTTCTGGCCGGCCGCCTGGTCCTCGATCGTCTTCTTGAGCGCGTCGACCTCGTCGGAGAAGGCCTTCAGCTCGGCCTCGGCGGCGGCCATCTCGGCCTTCCTGGCCTCGACCAGCTCGTAGCCCTGGAGGACCTCGTCCTCGTTCTTGCCGATCGCCGCCTGGTCGTGGGCGATCTGATTCTGGATGGCCTTGTACTCCTCGTTCTTCTTGACGAGGTTCAGCTTGACCTTCAGGTCGTCGATCTTCGCCTGCGACGTCTGGATGGCGTGCTCCCCCTTCTTCACGGAGAGCTGGGCGTCCTGGACGCCCTTGCGCAGCTTCTCCACCTCGGCGGCGCGGGCGGCGAGGGCGGCCGTCCGGGCGGCGAGCGTCCGGGGCGCGGACGCCAGGCGGTCGCGGAGCGCCTTGGCTCGCTGGTGGAGCGTGTGCAGGTCGCGGAGGGCGTCGGCGGTCGCGTTCATTCTCGAGGTCTCCTGTGCTGGGGCGGGGCTCGATCCGGCCGGGCGAAAAAAAAACCGCCGGTCGTCATGACCGGCGGTTTGAAGACCGCGTCAACCCGTGCTCTCGAGGAAGCCCTCGAGCTGCCGGCTTCGGACGGGATGCTGGAGCTTGCGGACGGCCTTGGCCTCGATCTGCCGCACCCGCTCGCGGGTGACCTTGAAGATGCGGCCGACCTCCTCCAGGGTGTAGGTGTAGCCGTCGCCCAGCCCGTAGCGGAGCTTGATGATCTCCCGCTCGCGATAGGTCAGCGTCTTGAGGACCTGGTCGATCTTGTCCTTGAGCATCTCCTGGGTCGCGGCGTTGATCGGGCTCTCGACGGCCTCGTCCTCGATGAAGTCGCCGAAGTAGCTGTCCTCGCTCTCGCCGACCGGGCGGTCCAGCGAGATCGGGTGCCGGCTGATCTTCATCACCCGCCGCGTCTCCTCGACGGAGATGTTGGCGGCCTTGGCCGTCTCCTCGATGGTCGGCTCGCGGCCCTTCTCCTGGAGCAGCTTCTTGGAGACGTTCCGCAGCTTGGACATCGTCTCGATCATGTGGACCGGGATGCGGATCGTGCG